>JAZRGE010000096.1:0-4851 GCA_045644025.1 Acutalibacteraceae bacterium
TGAGCGAGCCCCAACGGCCGCAACCGATAACCGATACATTCATTTATAAATCCGCCTTTTTAATATTATACTGGAATATTAACACATAATTGAATTAGTTTCAAGTTTATAATTAAAACGAATTGTAAACAAATATTATCTTTCGGCTATCACCGTGATATCATTACCGCCAAAAATTTCATCAGCATTGCGCACAAAATCCGCACATTCCAGATCGCGCGGCCTTTTGATGGAATCGGGGCACTTAAGAGATATCTCATAAAGCCAAGGGCCTTTATAACCCACCTCTTCAAGAGTTTCAAGGAGGCTGAACCAATCCACAACACCTTCGCCGGGAAGCCAATGCCGCTCGTTCACCCTATCGTAATCCGAAACGTGCATGGTGATGATCTTCTCCCCAATCTCACGGATAAAATCTTCGTTTTCTTCCTTAAGAAGATGGTTCGTATCAAAGCAGACTCTCAGCCTATCATCGGCAGAAATGAGTTCCTTAATATCATTGGAATCTCGGCCGAGGCAGGTGCGCGGAAGATCTTCCACGCAAAGCACACCGCCATGCTTTGCAGCCGTTGCTGCAAGCTCTTTTAAGCTACGTTTGGAAGCAGACATTCTTGCCTTTCTATCCTTTTCATCAATCGGCTCTCCGCTGGGATGAATTATAAATTTATCAATACCGATAGCTGCAGCTCTTGAGATATAATCCGACATAATTCGAACACTGTTGCGGCGCAGCTTTTCATCGGTGGAAGAAATATCTATAGTGTTAAAATGGCCGAAAGGCAGATGAAAAGACCAAAGATCTATATTATATTTTTCCGACCACTCTTTAACTTTTCTAAAGTTTATCTTCTGCGCCTCATCATAATAAGAGCAGGATATTTCCACACAATCAATTCCCGCATCTCGGCAAGCTGCAAACATCTCTTCTCTTTGATTTGATACATTAAGCGACATACCAATGCTCAGCATATTACTCTCCTTAATTAAAGCCTTTCAGCTAATTCATAGATAAGTTTCTCTGTTTTTTCCCAGCCAAGGCAGGGATCGGTAATGGATTTACCGTAGATATGGCTGTCTACACCTTGAGAGCCATCCTCAATATAGCTTTCGATCATAAGTCCTTTTACCATCTTTTTGATATCGTCGTTATGATTTCGGCTGTAGACCACGTCGTTGGCGATTCTTATCTGCTCCAAATATTGCTTGCCGGAATTGGAATGATTTGTATCCACTATCGCAGAAGGATTTTTTAATCCGGATTTAACATAAAGATCGTGCAATTTCACAAGATCTTCATAATGATAATTGGATACACTCTTACCCGAAAAATCCACATATCCGCGCATAATAGCATGGGCATAAGGATTGCCGTGACTATGAACTTCCCAGCCGCGATAAATAAAAGTATGGCTTCCCTGTGCGGCCTTTATGGCGTTGAGCATAATGGATAAATCTCCGCCGGTGGGATTCTTCATGCCAACAGGTTCATCTATTCCGCTTGCTGTGAGGCGATGCTGTTGATTTTCAACAGAGCGGGCACCCACGGCAACATAGGCCAATAAGTCGGAAAGATATCTGTGATTTTCGGGGTAAAGCATTTCATCGGCGCAGGTAAAGCCGTAGTCTTTAAGTGCTGTCATATGCAGGTCTCTTATAGCCAAAATGCCTTTAAGCATATCAGGGCGCTGATCGGGATCGGGCTGATGAAGCATACCTTTATAGCCCTCTCCTGTGGTGCGAGGCTTGTTCGTGTATATTCTGGGAATGATAAGAATTTTATCAGCTACTTTATCCTGCACGTTTCTAAGCCTTCCGATATAATCCAGCACCGGCTCTCTGTGATCGGCAGAACAAGGGCCGATTATAAGCAGGAATTTATCCGATTCCCCTGCAAAAACCGCTTTAATATCTTTGTCTCTTTCGGCCTTAACAGCGGCCATTTTTTCATCAACGGGATACTGTGCTTTTATATCCTGCGGTATTGGTAATTTTCTAATGAATTCCATGTTTTTTCACACCCTCATTTTTTATCGAAAAGTTTGCGGCGAGCGGTGGAAAGCTGCATCATTTTGCGCATACCATCAATATCGTCGTTTTTTATAAATCTGTAAAGTTCATCAAAGGAATCGCGATACCTATCCATTTCCTTCAATAAGGTTTGTTTATTTGCAACAAATAGTTCGCTCCACATAACATCGTTAATTTTGGCTATTCGTGTGAGATCTCGGAAAGAGTCTCCTGTGTAGCGCACAAGATCGGGATCATCCGTGGCGCACATAAGAGAAACTGCAATACAATGAGTGAGCTGAGAGAGAAAAGCAATCATTTCATCGTGCTTTTCGGGAGCAATAACCGATACATCACCAAAACCCAGGAGATATCCTATCTGCTTGCAAACAGTTATGGCCTCATCGGTGTTTCTTTCAGTGGGAACAACAATATAGTTAGCCCCCGCAAAGATCCTATCATCGGCATTCTGCACACCGCCCACTTCCTTACCTGCCATTGGGTGTGCAGAAATAAACTCAACGCCTTCGGGAAGCATATTTTGTATCTCTTCCACAATGCAGCACTTAACACCGGTTACATCAGTGATAATCGTGCCTTTGGAAAACAAATGCTTGTTTTCTTTTATCCATTCCACGAAGATATGGGGATAAAGAGCGAACACAACAATATCTGCAGAAGAAACGTATTCGGCCTCAACAAGCGTTGTGCCTCTGTCGATAATTCCGTTTGCAACAGCAAAATTTATATCGGCCTGATCCTTTGTGATGGCACTCACGTAGAAGCCTTTCTTTTTTAGGCCCATAGCATAGCTTCCGCCGAGAAGGCCAAGGCCAACTATTAAAATATTTTTTTGCGCTATTAAACTCATTTTATTTCATATCCAATCCCTAAACGACCGATCACATCAAAATAATCGGGGAAACTTTTTGCTACCGCTTCGGCCCCCTCAATAACGCCGCCCACAATTGAGCAAAGCGGCACAAGAGCCATTGCAATTCTATGATCGTTGTGCGCACACAGCGCAGATGAAGGTTTATTTAATTTGCCGCCGCAAATATAAACGCTGTTTTGATCAACTTCTGTTTTTATTCCAAATTTAGCGAGTTCTTCTGCCATAGCCTTTGCCCTATCGCTTTCCTTGGCGGCAAGGCGTGCTGTGCCGTTGAATTTATAATCTCCGCCCAATGATGCAGCCAGAGCAAAAAGCACGGGAGCAAGATCGGGGCAATTCGAAAGATCAAATTCTCTTTTGCGAGATTTCATCGCATCAAAGATTTGCTTGTAAACCGCATCGCCCTGGCAGGTATTTTGCGGCACACCGCAAAGCATAAAATCCGACCCGATATAATTAAACACATCCAGGTATGCAGCATTAGAGCAATCGCCTTCCACAACATAGCTTGCGCCAACGTATTTCCGGCCGCCGCATATATAAAAGGAGTTTCCTTCTCTTTTAATATTCACCCCAAAAGCCTTCAAAGTGCTTATGGTGATATCCACATAGGATGCGCTTTCAAAATCTCCGCACACCGTGATTTTGCTATCGTTTTTTAGCAATGGCAAGGCAAGCATAAGACCCGTGATAAACTGGCTTGATACGTTCCCGGGAACAACATATTCACCAGCCTCAAGAGCTCCCTTAATCAGAAGAAGGTTATCCTTCCTTTCAAAGGTAAACCCGTTTTTTAAGGCAATATCTTCGTAGATACCAAGGGGGCGCTGCATCAATCTGCAGCCACCGATAATTTTCACGCTTTTGCGGCTTAGCCAAAGAAGCGGAATCAAAAAGCGCAATGTAGAACCGCTTTCATCACAATCGAGTGTGATTTCATCAGGAATACGGGAAATATCCAAGCCCCCGATATTCACAGCACTGCCTTCCCTTTCCACCTTAGCGCCCATTTTTTCGAGGCAACCGAGCGTGGCTGAAATATCACGGGAAAAAGCAATGTTTTCTATTCTGCTGGAATCCGACAACGCACCGCATATAAGCGCTCTGTGAGCCACGCTTTTGGATGGCGGTGCCATAGCCGTGCCCGATGCGGAAGAAGGATTAATTAACACTGTCATTATTTATTCACCAACTGTATTTGCGATTATATCCATTGCTTTGCAATATCCATCAAAGCCCATTCCGGAAACCGTGGCAATGCAGGCAGAGCTTATATAGCTTACCTTTCGGAAATCTTCTCTTTCGTCCGGATTGGAAATATGCACCTCCACGGTGGGAATACCAACAGCTTTAACAGCATCTAATAAAGCCACGCTTGTGTGGGTGTAGGCTGCGGGATTTATCACGATTCCCTGCACGTTGCCATAAGCCTCTTGAATCCTATCCACAAGGCAACCCTCGTGATTGGATTGGAAAATTTCCACATCGGCACCAATGCATTCGGCCTTTGCTTTAATAGCCTCGCAAAGATCTGCATACGTCTTTTTTCCATATATCTCGGGTTCTCTTATTCCGAGCATATTAAGGTTTGGTCCGTTGATAACTAAAATCTTCATATCAATAATTCCTTTATTATCATTAAAGCGTTTTCTTCTGCAGAATTTCTGCAATTAATTTTGATATCGCAAACAGAAGAATAAACGGGATATCTTTCTTTATATCTTAATTCCAGCGCTTCTCTATCAGAAGAAAGCGGCCTATCTGCCGTGGGAGCAATATCTTCCAATCGCCTATCCAAAAACACAAGAACTCCATTTTCCTTGAGAAGCTCAACGTTTTCCCTGCGAAGAACAGCGCCGCCGCCTGTGGCAACAATTAACCCTTGCTTTGCAGAAATTTCTTTTATGGCGGCTGATTCGGCAGATCTGAAATATTCTTCACCCTTTTGG
>JAZRGE010000097.1:0-3052 GCA_045644025.1 Acutalibacteraceae bacterium
TCCTTTGTGGCCTGGCGCTGAGAGTCGGTAAAATAGGCAGGAACAGTGATAACAGCTTCAGTAACAGTTGTACCAAGATATGCTTCGGCATCTGTTTTAAGCTTCTTAAGGATAATCGCAGAGATCTCCTGAGGAGTATAGGCCTTCTCATCAATCTTAACAGTCTTGGAAGTGCCCATATCACGCTTGATCGAGCTGATGGTTCTATCGGGGTTGGTGATAGCCTGACGCTTTGCGATCTGGCCTACCATTCTTTCGCCTGTCTTGGAAAAGGCTACCACGGAAGGTGTTGTTCTGGAGCCTTCGGCGTTAGCAATAACAACTGCCTCGCCGCCTTCCATAACAGCTACACAAGAATTAGTTGTACCTAAATCAATACCAATAATTTTTCCCATAATGTTTTCCTCCAAAAATTATTATTAATTATTATAGACAGATATAACTTTCATTATATCAGTTAGCTACCGTAACCATCGCGGGGCGGATAACTGTGTCGCCCAGCATGTAGCCCTTCTGCAGAACGGCCACAATCTCATTTTCGGCCTTTGATTCATCGTCCACGTGCATCACAGCTTCGTGGAAATTAGGATCAAAGATCTTGCCCTCGGCCTCTATCTCTTTAAGGCCTGCGGCTTTAAGGGTTTCATCCATCTGCTTGAGGATCATTTCAAGACCTTTTGCATAATCCTCGCCTGCCTTCTCAGCCGACATTGCTCTATCAAAATTATCCACGCAAGGGAGCAACTTCTTCAAAAGCTGTGCTTTTGCAAATTCGGCTGTTGAAACCTTTTCTCTTTCGGTGCGCTTCTTATAATTATCGAACTCAGCAGCGGTGCGAAGAAGCATATCGTTTGCCTTATCCAATTCGCCCTGCAGCCTTTCCGACATTGCCTTGTAGCTTTCTTTTTTAGTTTCCTTAGCTTTTGTGTTCTCGCTATTTGGCACTTAAATCATTCCTCCAAATCCCTGAAGATGTTTTTCATAATACTATCCAGCCTGGCGGCAAAATATTCAATCGCCGGCACAACCGAATCATAATCCATTCTGCGTGGGCCTATCACGCACAGCCTGCCTCGGCGCTTATCACCCATATGGAATCCTGCAACAACCAAGCCAAAAGGCTCAAGCCCTCTGATATAAGTATCGCCGCCAAAGACAACGCCTATCGGCATCTTCATCGCTTCAAGCAAGGTGAGCACGCTGCGCTTATCGCTTATGCCATCTAAAAGCTGCTGCACCTGGCCTATTCCATAAGGCAGAAGTTTGGCTTCACCGCTCACATAAATGCTGGAGCTGCAAAGCTCCTGAGCCAATTCATAAACCGTGCGGAGTATGGGAGCGGCAGCCGAAGAATAAAAACCTGCACCTGCCGAAATACTCTGAAGATCCCTTGCCGTGATATCGCAAAAGCGCATTCCGATTATTTCCTTATTAAGCTGTTCGTTAAGTCCCTCAAGCGCATCGTCCGGTATTTCACAGCCAACATGGCATATTCTTGTGCCTGCTGTTCTGCCGCCTGTTACAACAGCGATAAGAACCGTGCAACGGCCAAGCCTTATTATCTCTACCTTTTTGATCTCGCTTTCCCTATCTTCCACAGCGGCGGCCACCACGGGAAGCCCCACTATTTCGGATAACAACTTACCTGCGTTCTCGCAAACGTTTTCGGGATATCTGATTATATCTTCCAACGCCGTGTCTATAACCAGGCGAACGGCATCGGTTATATTTCTTCGCTTGAGCAGGCGGTTTACATAGAATCTATATCCTTCTTCGGTGGGAACACGGCCGGCAGACGTGTGGGGCTGCATAAGGAATCCCAACTCACAAAGCTCCAAAAGCTCGTTTCGAATAGTGGCCGATGAGAAACCGATATCAAGAATATCGCAAATAAGCTTGGAACTCACCGGTTCACCGTTGGCAATATAATTTGCAACAACAGCTTCCAAAACCGATTGTTGCCTATCGCTCAGGCTCATTTCCCCACCGCCTTTCTATTTTAGCACTCTAGCCTCGCGAGTGCTAACAACTATAAAATACCATCATTTTCCTTGTTTGTCAATAGCTAAATATTAAATTTTTTAATCATCAAGGCATAAAAAATCCACGGTACGAACATATCGCACCGTGGATATATTTTGATTATTCTGCAGCAGGTGTTGTTCCTTGATCGGGTGCAGGAGTTGTGCCGCCCGGAGAAGTGGTGGGCAAAGAAGTAACAGAGTTGTTGCTGGTGTTGATTCTAAGATATACTTCGCTTTCGGGGCTTATCTTTCCCTCAGCGTTGGGCTTAAGATTTGTTTCCTGATAATAGATAGTGTTAACAGGAACACCGGGGAAAACTCCGTTTGTCACATGGATGCTGTTGGGAGAAAAGCCAAGAGACGTGAGAATAAGCACGGCTTCATCATAGGTCTTTCCGGTGAGATCGGGCATCTCCACAGGCTCTAAACCAAGGCTGACGTAGAGCTGAATTGTGGTTCCTTTGTTCACCACGGTTTCAGCTTCGGGAATCTGCTTAAAGATCTCGTCGCTCTTAAAGCCCTCTTTATTATAATCAAACTTCACAACTTCAAAATTAAAATTCTGAGTATAGCCGCTGTAGTTCATCACCTGATTATAATCCATATGAAGGAAATCAGGAACCGTGCAGGGCACGTTGGGATCCACGCTCACAACGCTGCTTGTGGATGTTTCAGGTTCTGAAGAAGTATTGTTTGCCACGATGGGGCCGATAACCTTATCCCAGAAAACAAGAATAATAACAAGAAGAACAATAGCTGTGAGCAAGCCTGCAATAAGACCATATAGCGCCCCAACACCCTTAGGTTTCTTACCGGGCGCAACTTTTGCGCCACCGCCGGCAGCAGGTGCTGCTACAACGCCTGTGTCGCCCGCGAGAAGATCAGCGCGAAGTTCCATCATAGTCTGAGTTCTGTCTTCGGGCAGAATTTCCAAAGCGTTAGCAAGGGCTGTCATCACTTTTTTGGGAAGCGTTTCAGCAACCTTTGCAGGGATAGTCATATTATCATTGGTAACCCTTTCAGATGCT
>JAZRGE010000098.1:0-5742 GCA_045644025.1 Acutalibacteraceae bacterium
CTTCCTAAGACCGCTTGGCCTCCGACTTCCCTCCTGCTTGATTGATTCTTCGTCTTTTTCATTAAATTGCGGTTTCACAAACAACTGTACTTTATCAAAGAATTTGCTATCAGGCTGATTTATTTCTATAATATATCTGCTCACACCTCTAAGCATAAAAAACCTCCCCAACGTCTTTTTGATATAGTTGACATTTTGGGGAGATTTTATACAATGATAGGTTTACATAAAAATTGTTGAAAACTTTGTTAATATTTTTGAAAAGCAAGGGAAAACACGGCTAATTCGTGTTAAAAAGTCCGTTTTGTGAACATAATTTGACGATTTATGTAACCCGATTTTAACAATATTTTATGCAATAGGCTTATTTTCCGAGATACATTCCCCTATCTTTCAGGATGGAAATAAGCTTATCTACATCTACGTTCTGCACGCTCACATTATCAGCTACTGCGATTGCTGCTGCAGTGCCTGCTGCCTGGCCTGTTATTACACAGGTGCCCTGAATTCTTGTGCTGGCATGCGCTACATGATCAACAGAAATGCATCGGCCGCAAACAAGAAGATTCTTCACTGTTTTGGGAGTAAGACATCTATACGGAATACCGTAGCAAGCCCCGAGAAGATTACCGCCTATTGCTTTTCTCTTTCCGTGAGGGTCGTGTATATCAATCATATATGAACCGCAGGCGACGGTATCATCGGGAATCTCACAAAGAGCCGCTTCGCTTCCTTTAAGCACATATCGGCCCACAAGCCTTCTGGATTCTCTGATACCAAGTACGTTGCCCGATTCTACAAGATAGCTGTTTTCAAATCCCGGAACGTATCTCTTAAGGAAATCAACCAAATACATAACCTGGAGCTGAGCCTTGATATTGGCTTCTGTGAGTTGCCTTGCATCTGTTGTATCAACGCCGATAATTCTGGACATATTAACAAGCATTTCCTTAGGCCTGCCGGTGTGAGAAAGCAGTATTCTGCCCTGAGGCAGCGGAATAAGATCGCCGTTGTCCTCAAAACCTTCGGTTCCGTAATAAGGAAGTTGTTTGAATTCTTCTTTATCAATACCCAGATCCTCAAATTTTAGCAGACGGTTGTTATACTGCAGGGGGTTCTTTGAATTATCTACATTACCCATTGTGAACATAATTGAGCAAGGCTGAACCGATGCAGCGCCCGATGTTTCGGCATTCGAAGGCTGTTCTTCCACGTTGCCTTGTTCACCATCTTCAAAATGCATCTTGTTCATGCCGACTTTATCAAGCTCGCTGTTGGCATCTGCTTCGCTACCTATAATATATTCTTCACCTGCACGATAGAAAACATCGCCATCGCCGGTGGCATCGATAAACATCTTGCCTTCAACAGCTTCAATGCCGGATTTTGTGTTGATGATGGCATATTTGATATCATCGCCTTCGCGAACTATATCAACAAGCGATGCATTGAAGATAATATCAACATTGGCCTCAAGGCAAAGATTAAGAAGCACCCATTTGAAAAGATGGGGACCTTCCCTTCTCATCGGGCTATCCACACCGTAGGCAAGCTGGGCTTTGGCCATACCCTGAATGATATCCTCAGCCACTCCGCCAAAAGGCTTACCCTGCCTATCCTTTGTGGCATCAAAGGGTGAAACGTGACCGTTTGTGGCCATACCGCCAAGGCAACCCGTGTGCTCAATAAGAATAACACTTTTGCCCTCTCGGCCTGCTGCAACAGCAGCACCAACGCCCGCAACACCGCCGCCAACAACTACAACATCAGCGCTATATCGAACTTCGGCCTCTTTTTTGAAAGAAACAGTACTCATAAAAACTCTCCTTATTTAACAAAAAGGCAGCACCTTATTTGATGCTGCCTTCTTTGAGTTAATATAAACAAGCATCAAACCTGTTGCATTCATTATATTATCTCTAAAGTGTGTTTTCAATGGATTTTAGAACAAAAAATATGGACAATATTGATATTTATTTAGCTGAAACGAGATTTTTAATAACTCTTTCTATAACAACTTCCCTGCTGCCGTAAAGGCTGTGGCGGCCCGAAAAAACGAAGGAAATGATGCATGCGGGAATGAAAATCGGCAACGTTGCAACACCAAAAACTTCGGCCGACATTATAATGGAAGCTACCGGGCAATTTGTGACTCCGCAGAATACAGACATCATTCCAACCGCAGCAGAAAGAGCTGGATCAAGGCCAATAATTGAGCCTAAAAGGCAGCCGAACGTGGCACCAACAAAGAACGACGGTACAATTTCTCCGCCCTTATAACCAAAGGAAAGAGTGATACAAGTGAACAAAAGCTTAAGAGCAAATGCTTCGGGCTTTGCTGCACCGCTTATTGCATGCTCAATTATAACAGATCCTGCACCGTTGTAATCTCTAACACCAATCAAAAGAGTGAGCCCCACAACAGCAGCACCGCCAACAAGAATCCTTAGATATTCGTTCTTTATCAGAGCGGATATCTTCTTTCCGTTTTCTATAGCAAAGCAAAATATAATGCTAATAAAAGCGCTAAGCAGAGCCACCAGGCATATCTGCCAAAGTGAATCAACATTAAACGAATCAAGGGAAACGGTGTATCTCACGCCGTTGTTGCCAAGAAGTTTGGAAATTAAATATGCCACATAAGACGAAACAACACAAGGGACTGCCGCAATTTTATAAAGTTGCTTTACGTTTATTATGCTAATAACAAACACCGCGGCGGCAAGCGGAGTGCCAAAAAGAGCAGAAAAAACCGCACTCATTCCGCACATAACGATTCCTCTTCGAAGGTTTGCGCCAAGATTGAATAATTTTATGGAAGAAACAGCGCTTGCAACACTTCCGCCCAACTGCAGCGCAGCGCCTTCCCTACCAGATGATCCACCGAATATATGAGTGATAAAAGTGGAAAGAAAGATCGAGACAGATAACCCCTTGGGGATCTCTTCGCCGTTTCGAACAGCTTTTATCACGCTCACGGTGGAATATTTTGTATCCACTTTCAGCAATTTATAGATCGAAACAATTAATAGGCCGGCAGGAATAAGGAAATAGAGCAAATAATCAATTCCAGCAAAAGCATCGGCCGCTATATCGAGCACAAAATGGAAAAAGGCGCCGATAAGGCCGCAAGCAACGCCTATTAAACCACCCAAAGAAATCAGTTTAACAAATTTAATAATTTTCTCTTTCATAAAAATACCTACAATATAAAACCGGCGGTTTTATCCGCCGGTGAATTATTTTGCCATAGGATGAAATCTTTTATAGCTTCTGGAATATTTATTGCGCATCATCTGTGCATAAATATTTGTGGAAGAAATATCGGCGTGCCCCATCATTTCCTGGATATCTTTAAGCTGTGCACCGTTTTCCAGCAGATGAGCTGCAAAAGAATGCCGCAAAGTGTGGGGAGTGATATCCTTATTGATGTTTGCTTTTTGAGCATAATATTTGATTATCTTCCAGAAGCCCTGGCGTGTGAGGGGTTGTCCGTTCATATTGGCAAAGAGAACGTTTTCCGATTCATCTGTAACAATAAGGGTGCGAGCCTTTGCGATATATGTAGAAACCGCCTTCACAGCGGCCGGATACATAGGAATTATCCTTTCGTTCTTGCCGCCTTTAAGATGAAGAACACCGATATTGAAATTGATATCGGAAATATTTATGGAAATAAGCTCCGAAACCTTAATGCCTGTGGCATAAAGCAGCTCAAGCATAGCTTTATCGCGGCAACCTTTATAATCGGATGCGTCGGGTTGTTGCAATAGTGTTACAACCTCTTGATTGGTGAGAATATCGGGAAGCTTCTTTTCTGCCTTCTTAGTTTTAATTCCGGCAGTAGGATTGCATTTGCAGATTCCCATAGAAGTTAAAAAAGTGAAATAGTTTCTGAGTGTGGCGATATTTCTGGAAACGGTGGCATCACTTTTTCCGCAACGTGTAAGATAAGCGATGTAATTGGTGATAACCTTCTCATTTACTGCCTTTGAATCCTTTATTCCTTCGGCGGAAAGGAAATCGGAAAACTGAGAAACGTCGCGCAAATAAGACTCCAAGGTGTTCTTGGAGGCTTTTTTCTCGTTTTCCAGATAGATTGTGTACTCTATTTTGTAGTCCTTCATTTTTATCCGCCGTTCGTAAAAAATTAAATGATGCCAATGCTTTTGGCAAAGAAACCCGAAAGCAACATATCGGCAACAACACCAAGCAACGATACTCCCAGGAGAATAATGTATCTAACGCAATATATTTTGAAATCCGTTAAAAGCCCGCCTTTACTGCCCGAAGAAAAAGATCGGATCAGAAAGGATGAAAAATTAAAAGATTCCCTGCAGGCAAAAATCACAACCAAAGAAGAAATGAATCCGGGAATGACTGATGCCACTATATAAAAGAGAAAACCCTTCAAGGCAAAAGAATGGATACAATACCCTGCTATAGCCCCTAAAACAAACCCTTTGGCAAGATCAATCAACACAAGAGCAGGAATCCCCGCAAGACCTAACCCCGATATAAAACAAAGAGAAAGGTAAAATACGGCAGGAACGGCCGCGCTGGCAAATATCTTCAAGAAACCGCCGCTCATTCTTGGCGATGCATACATATTAAAAAGAGAACGATAAACATCTGCTTGAGGCAGATTATCCGAAACCGATGAAACAGTTCCTAAGATAAAGCCGAACAAAAGAGTTGCACCAAAGAACAATATTGCTCCTTCGCTTTTTATAAAAGCGATTGCTTTTTTGGGAAATCCAAGTTTTATTGTTGTTCCTTTCATATAAATTCCTCCAAAATATTTCTAAGGAATTTATATGTGGAGCGGACAACCAATATGCTATTTCTTAAGCTCTTTGGATCGCTTTCTGGCAGCTTCTGCAGCCAAATAAACCGATGAATCAAAATCGGTGATATCCATAGATCTAAGGCCTGCTTCAGTGGTGCCGTTGGGAGATGCAACCATTTTTATAAGCTCATCCAGCCCAAGCGGACTCTCATAAGCCATAAGAGCGCTGCCTCTCACAGCAGTGCAAACAAGCTCTTTAGCTGTTGCAGGATCCATGCCTGCATCTGTTGCAGATTGGATAAGGCCTTTGATAAAGCGAAACACAAAAGCAGGAGAACTGCCGGAAACAGCAGTGACAGCATCCATATCTTCTTCGCTGACAACAAATGCTTTTCCGCAAGAACGGAATGCACCTATTATGAAATCGAACTCACTATCGCTCACGGGGGCTTTATGCACCAGAGCGGTGGCTCCTTCGCCGTAAAGCAATGGAGTGTTGGGCATTGCCCTTATCACCTTGCAATCGCTTCCGATCGCTGATTTAACATAATCAATTGTGATCCCTGCACCAACATCAATAAGACATTTACGGGAGTTTACAGCACCTTTTATCTGATTCAGAACAATATCATAGACCTGCGGCTTAACGGTGAGAAAGATATAATCGCATTCCTTTACCAGCAAAACGGCATCATCACAGACGTTGATTCCCTTATAGCTCATAGCCTGAGCTTTATCGGTGTTGGTATCATAAACAAAGATATCCTCGTGTTTTATGTAACCCGAACGGGTGACGCCTCCGATTATAGCAGAAGCTATATTACCCATACCAATAAAGCCGATTTTAGGCTCTTTCATACCATCAACTCCCCAATAATGGGCATAAAAAATCAGGAAAAAATTTGCCGAGCAAATTTCCTGTATGTTATTTATACTATAATAATTAACGAATG
>JAZRGE010000099.1:0-1925 GCA_045644025.1 Acutalibacteraceae bacterium
TATTGTATATATAATGGACTATCATATTTTACATCATAATTTTGTAAGGGGTCGTAAAAATGAGGAAAAACAAAAACATCACAAAGTTAATTTCCTGTCTTTGTGCTATCTGCCTTTTGCTGGGTATATGCATAATTCCCACAGCAGGTGCCGAAGCAACCTACAGCTCTCACTATTATAAAGCTTTGGAGCTGCAAAAAGCCTATGTTTCAACCGATTCGGGCGCGCCCGTTTTCGGTCAGCTTTCCCATGCAGCATCGGTGGGAGCATATGATATGCTGGAGATCAAGATCGATCTTAAGGCAGAGTATGTCAACCCCTTCGATCCCGATGATATCACTGTGAACGGCGTTTTCACCACTCCTTCGGGAGAAAAGATGCTCATCCCCGCGTTCTACACCGTTCCAATGGAATCTAAAAGTGGAAAGACTTTGATGTCCTATTCCGCATCATCGTATCAGCGTGTGGAAGGCGAAGAGGCAGGCTGGCGTGTTCGTTTCTCCGGTAAAGAAATCGGCCAATATTCTTTCTACATAGAGGTGAAAGATAGCAAGGGCCGCACCGCTGTCTCTTCCGTTTCCTCCTTTAACGTCACCCCCTCCAATAATAAAGGCTACGTAATTGTTTCCCCCACCAATCCCGAATATTTTGTCACCGATGCCGATAACAGACTTTTCTACGGAAGCGGTGCAAATATTGCTTGGATTCGTGAACCTTTCACCACCAATCCCGACCATATGAGCTACGAATATTTCCTTTCCCGCGCCGCCGAGGAAGGCACTAATATGACTCGTGTTTGGATGTGCCACTACGCCTGGCTGGAATGGATGCCCAATACCACTCTCGATCAAAATGGCAACGAACAAACCAGCACTTTCAGTTATGCCGGCCTTGGCTACTACAACCAAAACATCTCTGCCGCATTCGATCGCATCCTTCAGCTTTGCGAAGAATATGGCCTGCAGGTTGTTCTTACACTCGACGATAACAACGAGCACATGAACGATACAGCATACGGTGGATGGACATATAACCCCTATAATATCGCAAACGGTGGCTTCACCGAAACAGCTTCCGAATATTGGGCAAGCGATGAAGCCCGTGAATACTATAAGAAAAGGCTGCGCTATATTATAGCTCGTTGGGGCTACAGCTCTTCCCTTTTCTCCATCAATCTTTGGAACGACTGTTCTTCCACCAAGGATGCAGAAGTTGTGGAATATTTGCAGGAGCTTTATGATTACAAAAACTCCATCACCGAGAATTTCCGTCCCTTGCTTATGGGTTCCAACTACAACAACTACACCGGAACCGAAACTGATGCCAACGGCAAAGTGTATAACATCGACGAAATCTTCGATTACACCACTCAGCACCTGAATATGAAAAGGACTGATAAGCCCAGCCTTACTCAAGAATGTTTCTCCAGCAGCATAGAAAATCAGAAATACTATAAAGACTCTCTTCACGATACTGTTTGGAGTGAGTTTATGCGCGGCAGCGGTTCCACAATGATCTGGAGCCACGACGATGTGGATAACACCGGCAGCTATGATACCCTTGCAAACGTAATAAACTTTGTTAACACCTTGGATTTCACAACCCAGAAATACACCTATTTCGAAAAGGATGGGGTAGTCACGGCGGATAACATCTCCTTATCCAACGATCCTTACAGAGTTGTGGAAGCTAGCCCTTTGGGAGATGCTGATGCTTGGCTTGTGAAAGCTACCGAAAACGAATTTTATATTGATTACAACGATTCCAATCTCTATCTTGCAGGTTATAACTCCCAGCTTTACGGAAACAACACGGGAAAGCCCGAAGCAGAACGAAAAAAATATAAAAACCCCCCCACCTTCTATGTGAACGCACCCAACGGCGGCACAATGATGCTCTACGTTGGTGGTCGTGGCTCGGGCACA
>JAZRGE010000100.1:0-23722 GCA_045644025.1 Acutalibacteraceae bacterium
CCCTCTGACGAGGGAGCTGTTGAGCGAAGCGAAACTGAGGGAGAGATACACAGAGTCTCAAGCCACCACCTCTCTCCCTCCGTCTGTGGCAGAGCCACAGCCACCTCCCTCGTCAGAGGGAGGCTCAAAAGAACAATAGCAGATGAGCAAAACTCATCTGTTTTTTTCAATTTAAAAATAGTAAGGTTTATTCACACAAGAGAACCGTCCCTCTGTGTTTTCTCGCAGCCTGTAGTGCTATCAGTAAAAGGGGAAACAAAAATTTATATGTCATAAGATAGGGATGTGCGATGGGAACGGTAACAATGCTGTCGGTTTGAAACTAACTTAAAAAATTGCGGTTTTCTTGAGAAGCTATTGACTTCGCACAGAAATATATGTATAATTTTAAAAAAAAGGGGGGGAAATACGATGAATAAAACTACTTATGGCATTTTGACTCTTCTGCTAAATGGTTATGGCGTTCCATATTTCCTGAACGGCAATACCAAGAAGGGCGTTTTCACTATCATTTCCGGTGTAATCACTTGCGGTGTTGTTGCTCTTATCAATGAAATTAAGGGTATTATTATGGGCATCAAGATTCTGCAGATGACGGAAGAAGACTTTGCAGCTGCTGATAGGTCATCCTTCGAGGACGCTATCGTTTTCTTCTACAAGGATTAATTTTGCAAGTAAATAACCCCAATGTTTTTACATTGGGGTTATTTTTTTATAGCTTAAAGAAGATCCAGTTCAAGATCAGCAACAAATACATACAACCTTCCAGAATCACATTCACCCATTTGTTTTTAAACAGTTGGCCGTCAAACAGGTAAAATAAAAAGCAGATTGGAACCACCCAAAACACATGGTTGTACATAAATGCCTGCTTCAAATCCAGCCGAAACAGGCTGATGTATGCCCGGGTGATCCCGCAAGCGGGACATTCGATTCCAAAAGCCCATTTTATCAGACATGGGACCTTGAAAATGTACATTACCAGGATCACTCCAAGAATCCATGCGCACGAGGTCAGCTTTTCTTTCAGTTTTTTCCTGTTCAATTTATCCATACCCCAGCACCCGAATCCACAAATTCACCGCAAGTTAGGTAGCGCAGCAAAACCATTCTGCTGGCGGTTTACGCCACGTTGCTATTATACCACGCCGAAAACCGTATTGCAATAAAAAGCAGGGCCTTTAATATTAGTTTCCGTTATATATGGCGTCACACCGTGTGCCCAATAAAAAGGACTTTGCAATGAAAAATCCCCTCGGAGTAATCCGAGGGGATTTCTTTTATGCAGATGGTGGGAATCTCACCCCACCCCTTTAAGCACATAAGTGCGACCTGCGCTCTATAAACCTAATTACTTAGATTCCTTGATAGCTGGCTGTGGTGCTATCAGCAAAAGAGGGAAATTAACCTCTATATTGCAAATACGCTTGTAGAATTTCTTCCACATCATTTTCATCTGCCACATATCCTTCTCTTATTTCATTACAAAGCCAAGCATAATAATCGGTTATTGCCACAATAAAGGAAGAAAGTATTTCCTCAATCGTACTACGTTCCGTTCGTACAGGAAGCCGTATTTGCGGAATATCGTCCCTATTAGTAAATGTGGGGTAGGTAGAAAAATCCGCCCAATAAAACAGATACCCAACCCGTCTGCCGTCTCTTGAAATCAAATACTGATTATATTCAAAGTCAACCCACAATGTGATAGGAATATGATAATTGTTTTCAACCCATTTCACAAAAGAGCGCAATTCTTCTTCAACATCTTTTGGAATTCTTTCGTCAAAACCAATATCAAATTCAGGCAAGATATTTTCGGAAACTTGCAATTTTAATGTTTGTGCCTTTAACCATACGCTATTTTGATTCACAATTATCACCTCTTTTTTATATTCTAACATTTTACATAGATTTTTGCAACAGATAGAAAAATCCCTCTGCCGAAGCTCAGCAGAGGGATAATTTTGCTTTATAAATCTAATTACTTAGATTCTTTGATAGCAGCCTGGGCGGCAATCAGCCGGGCGAGCGTAGTTCAAAATCATAATGTCCTTAACAGTATAAATTGTATCATTCAGGCATTTTCTTACAGTTCCAGTTTTAAGTCTCCGTATTTTATCCAGCCGAGTTTGCGCATCACCTCGGAGAAAACAAGGGAGAGCAGGGCGGGAAGCAGAATGCAGACAACCAAGATACCTGCCCACATAAATGCGGTGTTGTTGGCAGGGTCGGCGGCCATTGTGGTGACAACGCCAATGGGGCCAACCATACCGCAGGTGCCCATACCCGCGTTCACACCCGTGTTTGCCAATCCGAAGACACAGGTGGCCACGGGGCCCGTGATGGCTGAAGCCAAGGTAGCAGGGATCCATATAAGAGGTTTCTTCACGATATTACCCATCTGGAGCATAGAAGTTCCCAAGCCCTGAGCCACAAGGCCTTCCCATTTATTCTCGCGGAAGCTGATCACAGCGAAGCCTATCATTTGTGCACAGCAGCCTGCTGTGGCGGCACCGCCTGCCAGGCCTGCCATACCGAGCATAGCGCAAATGGCGGCCGAGCTGATAGGCAGGGTGAGCGCAATGCCCACAAGCACCGACACAACAACACCCATAAGCAGGGGCTGAAGAGTGGTGGCGGTGTTGATAAGCTGGCCGAGCCAATACATACCGTAGCCAACCCAGGGGCCAACAAGCAGAGCAACACCCACGCCCGAAACAAGGGTCACGGCTGGAGTGACAAGTATATCCACTTTAGTCTCCTTGCTCACCAGTTTGCCAAGCTCTGTGGCAATAAGCACGGCCACAAAAGCGCCTGCAGGGCCTGCCGAGAGATTTGTGCCTGCCATGCCTGCGCTATAGCCCGCAAAGCCCACGGTGGCAGCCGAGAAAAGCACCAGGGGCGGAGCCTTAAGGGTGTAGGCTATTGCCACACCTATGGCCGCGCCTGCTGCCGAAGAAGCAAATTTAGATATTTGGCGGAAAAACTCAAGATCCAGCACATCGGCGCGACCCAAGGCATTAAAAATCGTGCCGATAAGCAGCGATGCAAAAAGGCCCAGCGCCATGCTACCCATAGCATCCACAAAATAGACCTTGGGAGAGAGTGTTACGCTTTTTTTCTCAAAAAAGGATAATATCCCGCATTTTTTCCTAGCATTTCCCATTCGTTATCATCATCCTTCAAGTTTTTTTGAATTATACACCCGCATGTTGGCAAAATCAAGTGCCCCAAGCCTCAGAAATGGTGCATAAAGGCCCTTTTAGCAAATTTTTTGCGCTAAAAATAAAAAATTTTTGCCGATTGCATAGTTGTTGCTGCAACATTTCACTCCAAAGCGTCTATATATGAGCACACCTGCGCAAAAAGGAGAGAGAAATTGGTAAACCTACATTACACGTTTAAGAAAACGGGAGATATCGACATGCTTCAACTCGATTCTCCTGCAGGGCATATCGGTGAGCACAACATAACGCGGCTCCAACTCACCCTTGATCCCGATTTTTGCCCCAACGCAACCCATTATCGGCTGTTTATCGGCGAATATATCACAGAAGAGCTTTATCCCAACGAAGCGGGCGATATAGAATACACCTTGCCCCAGGCCGCCACGGCGGCATCGGCGCTCACCTTCCAGTTGGCAGCCTACCGAATAGACGGCACCGAGGTGATCCAGCTTGCCAAGACTGATATTGTTTCGGTGGAGCTGAGAAAATCTCTTTGCGGAAGCAAGGAGGCAAATGCACGAGCTTTGGATATGCTGGAGCCGCTTGTTGCTTCCTCCAAGATAGCCGCCGAGAAAGCCGACTCAGCTAAAAAGGATGCCGAAATTGCCGCTAATATTGCTCAGGCATGCATCATATCCGAAGCGGCTGTGGATGCTGATGGCCGACTCGCCATCACCTATGCCGACGGCAAGCATCTGGACGCAGGCAGCGTTGTGGGCCCCAAAGGCGATAAGGGCGAAACAGGCGCCACCGGTGCCATTGGCCCCAAGGGTGATAGGGGTGAGAAGGGCGATAAGGGCGAAAAAGGAGATAAGGGCGATCCCGGAAACGTGATTATAGCCCCTGCCACAGCCGAAACTCTGGGCGGCATAAAGGCAGGGCACGGCTTGGAGATCACCGCCGACGGCACGCTTTCCACAAGAGAGAAGGTTCTCACCACCTCCTACACGGTGAACACCCCAGCCTGGGAAAATCAGCCTGTTTTGGTGGAAGGCGATGCTTCGGTGCTGAAAACCTGGGAAGAAAATTTTTACTTTGCTCATCTGCTGGGCAACGGTGAATTTCATCTGCTGGAGATCAAAAACGATCCCGCAACGGCCATAAAGGACGAAAACGGGACTACCCTGCTTTTCCGCTTCCCTTCGGGCAATTATAATCCCTATAGGCACAATACCATGAGAGATCAAGCAGCGGTGGACGTTTTGGAATTCATAAACGGTATTCCCGTGCTGAGAGATGCCGGCATCAACAACACCATCTATAATATTCGATCAAGGGAAGTCTTTGGTTCGGCGCCCAACAAAATAGAGGTATGCTATTCGGGCAATATGCTTATACAACGCTTGTGCAACGTAATCGCTTGCTCCGATCTATCTAATCCCGCCACCATCGCACAATTTCAGGATTCCACCTCCAGTTATGTTCGCTTTGAAAACACCGAATTTCGTGCCGTGCTGGCTGCCTACATAATTCCTGACTTCACCAAAAAATTCTGTTTTGGCCGCAATTGGGTGACACTGAATATGGAATGCGGAAACATCTGGCACGCCACAGTTGACGGTGTACTGAGGCAGAACGATACCCCAAGCTGGGATATTGCCGCGGAAAATATGCCAAAAGATATCTTCACCTTCCACGCGGTGCAGACCGGCCATATACTGCCGCCCAACCGCAATATTTCGGAGGATATCACGTTTATTATTTTATCCAGCCCCAGCAGGGATTTTGCCCTTCGCAACGGCGCAGCAATTACATTTAAGGAGATGATAATATGATACTTTCCAACGGAGTTTATTTAGACGACACCCACGTTTGCCCCGAAGAGAGCGAAGATGTTCTGGCGGCGGTGATTCGCAGCCGCAGAAACAGACTGCTGGAAGAAAGCGATAAATATATGCTGCCCGACTATCCTCTCACCAATGAAGAAAGGTTGGCCTGGCAGGAATACCGCTCCAGACTGCGCGACATTCCCTCTCAGGAAGGGTTCCCTCACGACGTTGTCTTCCCGGAGGTGCACTAAATGGATAAATGGTCAATTGCAGCCAAGACTGCATTTGCTCTACCCCTGGCTGCATTGGCCAGCGTGCTGGGCGCAGGTGTGCACCTTGCTATTTTCTTCATTGCCACAGCCCTTGCGGATTGGCTCACAGGCACGCTGAAGGCCATGAAGAGCGGCTGCTGGACAAGCTCCACCGCACGAGACGGCCTTTGGCACAAAACGGGAGAATTTATTTCGCTTTTGGTGGCCGCAGGAGTGGATCTGCTCATCTATTATCTCGCCGAGACAAATTTTGATATTCGCTACACAGCCTGCCTGCTGCCTGTGGTGTGCGTGTGGTACATCTGCACCGAGCTTGGATCTATTTTGGAGAATATCGGCCAGCTTGGCGCTCCCATACCCAAATTTCTCTGCCGCGCTATAGCCGTGCTTAAATCCAAGGTGGATGAAACCGCAGATAACATCGATTTGGAAGTGAAGGTGGAGAAATGAGCACTATCACATATTCGCTTGCCACTCACGGCTCGCACAAGCTTTCTCCCCACTTTAGGGTGGAAGAATTTGCCTGCAAGGACGGCACCGATTTAGTGCTCATATCCGAAGAGCTGGTGGATATGCTGGAAAAGCTTCGAAGCAGGCTGGGCTGCAGCATAAATATCAACTCGGGCTACCGCACCGTGGCTCACAACCGTGCCATCGGCGGCTCGCTCACCTCAAAGCATTGCTATGGCCTGGCAGCCGATATCATCTGCAAAAAAGACGGCACCACCGTGCCTGCAAAGGAGGTCTGCTGTGCCGCTCAGAGCCTGGGCTTCCCCGGCATTGCCTACATCACGGCGGGTGCCACCCACGTGGATGTGCGAAACGGCAAGTGGTGGGCGGATGAGAGCCGAAAAGATAAACCCGTGGCTGATTTCTATGCCTATTTCGGCATAGAAAACCCCGATAAATGCCCCTATAAAAAGCCTACCGCCACCGTTAAGCGCGGCAGCCGTGGGCAGAGTGTGAAGTGGGTGCAATGGCACCTTATAAAGCGCGGTTTTGATTGCGGCAAAAGCGAAATCGACGGCAGTTGCGGCCGCGACACCGAAGCGGCGATCATTGCCTTCCAGAAAGCAAGCGGCCTTGCGGCAGACGGCATCTGCGGCCCTGCCACACGTGCCGCATTGAGCGCTTAATCCCCAAAGCACAAAAAAGCCACCCGATTTCTCGGGTGGCTTTTGTTTAACTTATAGCTTATGCGAAGGGATCTTCGATTTCTTCATCCACGATATTGTCGCCATCGTAGTTGCTGGCGCCAAGGATATCGCCGATAAGCTTGAATTCGTAGATCTCAGCTTCGGGAGCAAAATACTTTTTCATTTTATTCTCCTCCTATCGCTTATTCTGCAAGTGCGCCGTTGGCATCGATAGTGATGCATGTCACGGCGTCGCCGATTACCATTGTGCCATCGCTAAGGATTGCATAGGTGGTTGCGCAACGAGTCTGGCCATACGCAATACCTGTGAAGGTGAAGAGGAACTGGCGGCCGTTGGTTGCACCGGAAACAGCCTGCTTAACAACAGTCCTTTTCTCGACACCGGCTTCAGTCTCTGCCTTGTAGGTATCACGCAATGTTTCTGCATCCATCTCGGAAGCGGAGAGAAGCACACCGATCTCGGTGACTTCAGCATCGCCTGCTTCAACAACACCCATGATCTGGAAGTTCCACTTGCCGTTCTTGATCACGTAGTTCCTGCTGGGGTTGGTGTAGACAAGAACAGGAGTCTCTTCTACTTCATCGGCATAAACGGGAACAATGTCCATCTCATCGAACACAAGGAAGGAAAGCCTTGCAGAGGTGCTGAACTTAGCGCCGTTGATCTTCCAGTAAGAGAACTTCTGGCCTTCTGCATTCACCTTGGGAGCAGAAATGGTGATCCTATCGTTGTAGTAGGGCTTATCCTGGCCTGCAGGAAGAACAACGTTAACGTCAACTTCCACTTCGGGATTGGGAGCTACTTCGTAGGTAGTCTCGGTATCCTTGGTGTAGAGAGCCTTAACGCCGAGAGCCTCGTAGGCATCGGGAAGCTCGATGTTTTCCCAGCCGGCAAACTTATAACCGTGGCGGGTGGGCTCGGCAGGAGCCATAGAGGTGATATTTGCACCGGGCTCGGTGATGATGGTGCTGAGCACCTTATCATCGTAGTCCTTAAAGGGAACAGCAATGGGGCCGCCCTGGAGGAAGGAATATTCATCCAGAATTAGGTAATCGCCGGTGGTGTTTTCATATCCATAGTAGCCCTGGAATCTCAACTGCGCATTATTGTTGGCAGTATCTGCTTTGTAGGCTTCGGCATCGGTATTTCCGTTTTTCTCATTAATCATGGGGAAGATTATATAGCCCTTAAAGTCTTTATTGATGTACACAACGCTGTCGGCAGTATTCTTGGTGTAGACGCCGGGGTTGTCATCACTCATAGTATAATATGTTGTCTGCTTGATTTCGGTGTTTATCTCCCAGCTTCCATCGCCATCGGTATCAAAATACATACGGAAAGCTCTGTTCGTAGAAAGGCCGGAACCATCCACGTGGATTGCCAGAGCAGTAGTACCGTCTCCCTTAACAGTTGCAGGAAGCTTGAGCAGACCAAAGCCCCAATAGCCTTCGGTTTGTCCGGTAGATGTCTGAACACCACTGCTATTGTAATTTGCTTTTCCATCCAAAGTAGCAGTAGCTTTAATAGAGCCATTGTTCCAGGTGGGTTTCAAAAAAGTATCTTTTTCCTGATCATTATAACCACTGCCCTTAAATTCAGATGTGCTGAAGTAGTTGTAATCGCGCTGGATAGACTGGCTATGGAACATACCTTCGATGGTGCCATAGTTATCGCTTACAAGGTCGTCCACAAGCTCATCTTCGGCGGATCCGAGATCAAGAGTGAGATTATTGTTATCTGTGCCCATGAAAGAATCGGCATTGGTGGAATAGAGATTGAAGGAAACCTCGCTTCCATCGTTCTTAAAGCGGCCGATAAGCACGGCTGCAGCATAATTATAAGCATAATCGATCTGCTGAGTATCGCAAAGGATCTGATAAACGTCGTTGCCGTTCTCGCCCTGAGCAACACGATTGATAATGCCGCTGAAGGAAGAGTGGCCGCAAACGATCATATCGATATTCTCATAATCCTTGAGCAGGCCGTTCCAGATCTGCTCACCGGAAGAAGAGCCGGTGTACATATCCTTGGTATCATGGGTGAAGATTCTGTTCTGAGCGTTCATATACTCATGGGTGGTGATGATCACACGGTAATCGGAATGGTTACCAATAATCTGCCTTGCCCAATCCAGAACACCTGCTGGGGGCTCTGTTTCCAGAGTGAGAAGCAGATACTTAACGCCATCTTCACCATTGGGAGTGAAGTAGTAGTAAGCGGAAGAAAGATCGCCGCTGGCATAGGTAGCGCCGAGCTGGAAGTAATCATTCTTCACCAGCATATCAGTGGTGAAATACTTCTTGAAGTTGGCGTTTTCACGTTTACCAAGAGAAGAATAATCGTGGTTGCCTGTGGCAATAACCCAAGGCATGCCATTGGCTGTGAGATTATTATGGGCAGCCTGAGCATTCTCCCACTGAACAGTCTTATCGTTTTCATCAACAATATCGCCAAGACCCATAACAACCTTGATGTTGAGCCTTTCCTGATTATCCAGAATCCACTGATACATAGCGGCATACTGAGTTGCGCTATAGCGGTTCACGATCTGAGTATCAGGCATGAACACAACTGTGAACTCGTCTTCTGCTGCATCGCGGTTGTAATCAGCATAGAGGGGATTTTCGGAGGTGATATCCCACTGATATTCTGTGAGATCATAGGTGCCGGTAGTCTCTTCGGTGAAGTTCTCGCCGGTGAGCATCCATTCGGCAATAAGGTTATCGACGCCTGCAACAGAAGCTACGGAGTTGTTGAAAAGCTCTTTGCCTGTGCGCACATCGCTCCAGATTCTCACATTAGCAATTGTGCCATTGAAGGGGATGTTTACCCTACCGTTTTTGGGCATATGGTTACCAACAGTGATGGGGAAGGAAAGATCGTTTTCGGGGATCTTGTAGATAACGCTCTCATCTGTGGGAGAAACGAAGGACTGATAACCAACGTTTACGCCGTTCACATAGCAGCGGATCTCGTTCATAGTCTCATCGATCACAAATGCAACGTGCTTCCACTCGCCATCGTTGATAACTGCATCGGTGCAGGTGAAGTTGATAAAGTTGCACTTCTCATCCGCCATGAAGAAGTAGGGGTAACCGGCAGCTGTCATACCCACGCGGAAGCCGGGTTCCTTGCAAACAAGATTCTTGCCATAGGGCTTTTCGCCTTCGGCGGGTTCTTCCTTGGTGAACTGAACGTCTTCAATATGATAGGGATTGGATATACCAGTTGTATTCCATTCAATATCATACTTTTCGGCAATGAACATCTGATCGGTGGTGGCTGTAGTCTTTACCCATGCTTCCACTGTGCGGATATTGCCGTTGATAGTGCTGGTCTCGTACATTGAATTCTCCAACTTGGAGAAATCAGTACCTGCGCCTTCTTCAAGGCCGGGGGCATTGAAGTAGAAGCCAAGGTTATCCATATAGTAGGATTCGCCTGTATCGGCGGCCTTCCAGTCTCTCAGTTCAAAGTAAAAAGTGAGCTTCTTATACTGATCATGAAGACCCGTACCGGAGGCATTCTTAACAACTGTAGCAGGAATAATCACACGGCCCTTAAAACCTGCCGGCAAAGTCCAAAAGCACTGACCAGAAGAAGATGTGTCGGTATTGACAATTGTTGATAAGGTTCCATCATCACTTAAAAGATAGATCGTTCCTCCATAAGCCTTAAAAGAGGTAGTGCTGCCGTCGTTATAGCCGTGGAAATAAATTCGGGCATAATGGGAACCTGTCAACTCCGAAAGATCTAAATCATAGGCAAAAGCTTTATAATCTTCGAACCACTGGCCAATATCATAAAAGCTAAAATGCATAGAAGAGCCATCGGTGGCTGTGTCATTAGGTGTAAGAGCAAGACGACCCTCGGACAAAGTAACACAAGATGTCGGGAAACAGCTATTAGGATTATTACCATAAGTGCCATAGTTGCCATACATCCACTGAGCGTTTGGATTGAGAGTAAAATTAGAGAAATCCTGGGTGATTGTCTGGAAATCATAATTTACAGCATCAGTTACCCACTTCACATCGTCAAATTCAAAATAGTCAGTAGTAGCATAGGAATCATTATAGATATTGAAAGCCATAATAGAACGCTGCTTCCAGGCGCCTGTTCCAGCGTTCATATATAAAGTGTAGATAGTTCTTCCACTTATATGTCCCTGAGCGTTGGTAAAGGGAGTGTAGTTAGTTACATCACTGGTTGTCTCAGTAGTAGGATCGAATACATCGAAGGGAATAATGTATGTACCAGACTGACCTGCGTAGCCAGCAAGATTGGCAGAGTTCACACCGGTCTTATCTTCTGTTTTGAGAACCTTCATTTCAGGGTTGGGGTTTTCTTCGGTAGCATCGGGGATGAAGTAGTAAGTCTTACCACCAAGAATATATGCCGTATAGTGTCCGCTACTACCACAAGAGTCTCCAAGAGAGAATCTCCACGGGATATATGCACCTTCCGCCTTAGATGTAATTCCCTTAAAACTCACGTGAATACTAAGAGCATTGGCAGCGACTGTAGGATAATCTCCCTCCCTACCATTCATCCAAATATAAGGATTAAGTTCATTATTGTTTTTGGGATAAAAACGAACAGCACCATCCACTATCTCACCCGTAGTATCTGCATCTAAGTATGCAGCAAAGGGCGGATTCATATAGCTAGAACCACTGTTGGTGCCAAAAGCATTCTCAGTAGTCCATGTGCCTCCTCCGTCATTAGTCCATCCGCTAAAATCGGTCCATTCGCTTGCAACAGCATATTGAGGCCAATTAAGCTTTTCGAGATCGATATCGCCGGGGGCTGCTGTGGCGCCTGCGTTGATTCCGCCTATATTAATAGGAAGAACGGGCAGAGAAACCAGCATGACAGCCAGCGCAAGGGCGATAGCTAAGATGCGCTTATTCATAGAAAAACCTCCAAAAAAATTATTTCTGTGCGCCCCACAGGGACAGTACCCCACAGTAACGCTAGTTTACCTGTGTAGTTTACACTAAAATGAATTTTCGCGCAAGTCGCACTTTGCACAACAATTAAATATCTTTATTGTGCAAGTTTCACAAGGGGTCTATATCTTGTGTTTGCCACTCTTTTGCCACCACAACCGCCCAAATTGGGGGCGCCCTGCTGTGGGCGCCGAGCGGAAATGGGCGAGGCGCATGGCGGCGCGCAAGTGCCGCACAATGGAATATATTTATATAATGTAGGCAAAGTTGATTCTTGACAAATGCCCTTGGCAGGAATATGATAAAAAAGCGGTCTTTTGGCCGCCGATATTTTAGAAAAAAGAAGGAGGGAGAGTCATGGATGCTGGAGGCAGTAGCGGCACTATTGCGGGCCGATGTAGAATGAGATGCGCCGCGTCTGTGGCGCGCCCTGTTTTTTAATCTGCCCCGTTGTGTCGGTTTTCGGGCGTTGCCCGCCTCTTAATCTTGTGATTCAAGAATATGAAAAAAGGAGGATTTACCGATGGCAGAGCATAACATCACTGTGGAAAGCACTCTGGCCGTGCTTCTGGAAGAAAAGAAGTATCCCGCCGTGCGCGATATTCTTTCCACCATGAACCCTGCCGATATAGCCGCCGTGTTCGGCGAGCTGGAGCAGGAAAGGTTGCCACTCATCTTTAGGCTTCTGCCCAAGGAGTTGGCCGCCGAAAGCTTTGCGGAAATGGAATCCGATACTCAGGAGTTCCTTATCCATTGCTTCTCGGATACCGAGCTTAAAGAAGTGCTCAACGAACTTTACGTGGACGATGCGGTTGATCTTGTGGAAGAGATGCCCGCCAACGTGGTAAAGCGTATTTTAGCGCAGGCCACCCCCGGAATGCGCTCGGATATCAACAGAATTCTGAAATACCCCGAAAATTCCGCCGGCTCGATCATGACAACCGAGTACGTCACTCTCAGGCCGGATATGACTGTGGAAGAGGCTATTCTTCGCATCCGCCGCACGGGCGTGGATAAGGAGACTATCTACACCTGCTACGTGACTACCGGCCGCGTGCTGGCAGGCCTTATCACCGTGAAGGATCTGCTGCTGGCAGCCGACGACGAGACCCCCATCAGTGAGCTGATGGAGACCAACATAATTTCTGTGAACACCCACACCGATCAGGAAGAGGTGGCGCAGACATTCTCTAAATATAATTTCCTGGCCCTGCCCGTTGTGGACAACGAGAACCGTATCGTTGGTATCGTCACCTTCGACGACGCGATGGACGTTATGGAAGAAGAGGCCACCGAGGATATGGAGCTGATGGGTGGTATTATCCCTTCGGAAAAGCCCTATCTTAAATCTTCAGCGCTGGAGCTTTTTAAGTATCGCATACCTTGGCTGCTTCTGCTTATGATCTCCTCCACCTTCACCGGCCTTATTATCAACGGATTCGAGAACGCGCTGGCCGCCACCGTGGCGCTCACCGCCTTTATCCCTATGCTTATGGGCACGGGCGGTAATTCGGGCAGCCAGTCTTCGGTTACAATAATCCGTTCCCTTTCTCTGGGAGAGCTGGATTTCTCCGATCTGCCCCGAGTGATCTGGAAAGAGATTCGCACTTCGGTGCTTTGCGGCGTGGTGCTGGCCGTGGCCTGCTTCGGCAAGATAATGCTGCTTGATAGCTGGCTCTTCGGCAACAACACCATCACCATTGGCATTGCCGCTGTGGTGTGCATCACAATGGCACTCACCGTGCTTGTGGCAAAATTGGTAGGCTGCGTGCTGCCCATGGTGGCACAAAAGATCGGCTTCGATCCCGCCGTGATGGCCAGCCCCTTTATCACCACCATAGTGGACGCCCTTTCCCTGCTGATCTACTTCGCAATAGCTTCGGCCTTGCTTTAATTAAAAGAAACCCCCGCTCATGAGTGAGCGGGGGTTTTGTTTTGCTTTAGCTATATTATTCTTCGGCTTTGTAGCCCGATTCGGCGATGACCTTCTCGCGGATATGGCCGGGTGCTTCTTCGTATCTTTCAAACTTAAGATTGAACACCGAGCGACCCTGAGTGATAGAGCGCATGGCTGTGGAGAAATCGCCCATCTCTCCCATGGGAACTTCGGCCACTATCTCCTGCCTGCCGCCGGCTTCGGGGTTCATTCCCAGCACACGGCCACGGCGCTTATTGATATCACCGATAACATCGCCCATAGTCTCATCCGGGATAGAAACTGTGAGAGTGCCGATAGGCTCAAGCAACACGGGGTTTGCCTGGGGAATACCTGCCTTATAGGCCAGAGCGGCCGCCATCTTAAAGGACATTTCGGAAGAATCCACGGGATGATAAGAGCCATCCACCAAGGTGGCCTTAAGGCCTACCATCGGGTAGCCGGCCAGCACTCCGCGTGCTGTGCATTCCTTAAGACCTTTTTCAACTGCAGGGAAGAAGTTCTTGGGCACGGCACCGCCGAACACCTTTTCTTCAAACACCAGCTCGGTGGAATCGCAGGGCTCGAACTCGATCCACACGTCGCCAAACTGGCCGTGGCCGCCCGACTGCTTCTTATGCCTTCCCTGAACCTTAACTTTCTTGCGGATAGTCTCCCTATAGGCCACGCGGGGCACCTGAAGCACAACTTCCACGCCGAATTTGCTCTTTAATTTGGAAGCCACAACATCTATATGCTGCTCGCCCAGGCCGGAAACGACCTGCTCTTTAGTCTCTGTGTTAATTTCAAAGCGGATGGAAGGATCTTCTTCGGCAAGCCTTGCAATGCCGGAAGCGATCTTATCTTCCTCACCCTTATTCTTGGGATAAACCGCCATAGATATACGAACCGACGGTGCGGGCTCGCCAACAGCCTCTATATCTGCTGCAGGAGCGGCCAAAGTATCACCCGTGATAACATCACCCAACTTAGCAACCGAGCCGATATCACCCGCCATAATCTCGGTGGCATCTTCCTGCTTGCCGCCCTTAAGCCACATCACCTTGGCAAGGCGCTCTTCGTTGCCTGTGCGCACGTTAACAAGCTTTGTATCGCCCTTCACACTGCCCGAAAGCACCTTGAAATAGGATAGCTTACCAACAAACGGATCGGCGATAGTCTTAAACACCAAAAGTGCAGGCTGGCCTGCGGCATCGATAGCGGCAGATTTAACATCCTCGCCTTCTTTGGCTTTATAAGTGCCCATATCGGCGGTAGGCATAATTTTGGCAACGGAATCCACCAGCATATCAATAGCTTCACCGGTGGCGCCGGCTCCCGCAAGCACGGGATAGATATCGCCTGCGGCGGTGCCCTTCTTAATGCCTGCAATAAGCTCGGCTTCGGTAAGAGTCTCACCCTCGAAGAATTTTTCCATCAGCTCTTCATCCACGCCCGCAACGGCTTCTACAAGCTGAGCACGATATGTCTCAACAGCCTTATCGGTGGGGCAGGGGCACTCCGTGGCCTTAAAGCCATCGTATTTATAAGCCTTGCCCGAAAGCAGGTTCACATAGCAGCCCACGGCTTCGCCCTCCATATAGGGCACCACAACGGGAGCCAACACCGAACCGTACTTCTCCTGCAGGGATGCATAGACCTTACCGAAATTGGCATGGCTGGAATTAAGCTTACCTATGAAGAAGGCGCAACCCTTCTTGAGCTTCTTGGCTTTATCCACCGATTGCTGTGCACCCACGGCCAGGCCCGACTTACCCGAAAGAACAACGAGAACGGAATCGGCTGCTGTGAGGGCTTCGCTCACGCCGCCCGCAAAATCAAACAGGCCGGGAGCATCTATAATATTTATCTTCTTATCGGCCGATTCCATCTGATAAACAGCGGTGGAGACCGAAACTTTTCTCTTCTTTTCCTCTGCATCAAAATCCAGGGTAGCGGTGCCATCTTCTACTTTGCCTACGCGATCTATAAGACCTGCAGAATATAAAATAGCATCGGCCAGGGTAGTCTTACCCGAGGAGCCGTGCCCCAGCAGAGCGATATTGATAATGTTTTGTGCTGTGTACTGTTTCAATTTGATTGCACCCTTTCTTTGGTTGACTGCTATCAAGCGCCCCTGGCGCCTGTATTGTTATTGTAGCACATAACTTTTCACATTACAAACAATTTTTTGTGCAAATTATGTAATTTTTTTAAGTTTTGTTGAAAAATTTTGTTATTTTAAGCCTAAAAGGGCAAAAAGAACCGCCGAAGTGGTGCTTCGGCGGATATGTTTTATTCAAATTTAAGCTGGGTAGCCTCTTTTTGAAGCAGAAACTCGCCCTTGTTTTGGGCATCGGGCAGGAAGATCCAAAGCGGTTTTCCCTGCTTGCGGCAATGATCTATCACAAATTCCGTGCCGCGGCTTTTGCCATCCCAGAAGGCCAGCACTACGTCGGCAGCCGCCACGATATCCAGGTTGCGCATCAGCGGTGCGCGCCGCCCCCATTTTCCGTAGTCGGGCAGGTGAAGTTCCAGGGAGATGCCTGCCTTTTCGGCAAACTCGGCCGCCGAGGTGTCCACCCCTGCCGCTCCGCCCGAAACAATGCAATCCACGCCGTCGGGCAGGTATTTTTTTATGCTTTTCACCTTAAGCGTGCGGGAACCGATTATTGCCGCCTTCATAATATCACCTCACTGCACTTTTACTATACCACACACTCCCCCATTTTGCATCATTTTTTCGGCGAAAATATAATTGTAAAAATCGGGAATATTTGGTATAATAAATATGTATGGCTTAAAGCCGGCGGAAAGGAAGAAACTTATGAAACTTCTCGCTATCGATGGAAACAGCATTATCAACCGCGCATTCTATGGCATCCGCCTGCTCTCCACCAAGGACGGCAGGTTTGTGAACGGAGTGTACGGCTTTTTGAATATTCTTCTGAAGCTTATGGAGGACGAAAAACCCGATGGTGTTGCCGTGGCGTTCGATCTGAAAGCCCCCACCTTCCGCCACAAGAAATACGATCAATATAAGGCAGGCCGCAAGGCTATGCCCGAAGAGCTTCGTCCTCAACTCCCCCTGCTCAAGTCTCTGCTGCCTTTAATGGGCATCGTGTGCTTAGAGAAAGAGGGCTACGAAGCCGATGATATTTTGGGCACGCTGGCCGATATGATGGAAAAGAGCGGCAATCAATGTGTGATCGCCACGGGCGACAGAGATTCTCTGCAGCTTGTTTCGGATAAGACAAACGTGGTGCTGGCATCCACCAAGGCCGGCCACACCGAGACTACCCTTTGCGATATAGCCGAGATCGCACGCCGATATTCAGGGCTCACCCCCGATCTGCTGATCGATCTCAAGGCGCTTATGGGTGATAGCTCCGACAACATCCCCGGTGTGGCGGGTGTAGGCGAAAAAACAGCCACCGATCTTATCTCCCGTTTCGGCTCGCTGGATAATATCTATGAAAACTTGGATAGCTTGGATATAAAAGATTCTCTCAGGCAGAAATTGGAAAGCGGCAAGGAAGCCGCCTATCTCAGCCGCTGGCTTGGCACGATCTGCCGCGAGGTGCCGCTGGATATTAAAGCAGAAGATCTTGCTCTCAAGGAGCGGGACGACACCGCTTTGGCCGCCGCTTTGGCCGATATTGAATTCTTTAAGCTTATTGATAGAATGGGGCTCAAAGCCGCGGCTGTGGTCAAGGCCGAAAAAAGCGATCTTTCTTTCCGCACCGTGGCCGCCGAAGAGCTGATCGCCAATCTTGGCGATGAGCCGCTCTTTATCTGCATAGATAAGGAAAGCGGAATTATGGGAATTTCGGCAAAAGATATGGCCGCTCAGATCGACCGTTTAAGCTTTGGCGGAGCCCAACAGGCTTTGGATATTCTGGCAGATAAGAATATCCGCAAATGCGCCGCCGATTCTAAGCCGCTTTATAAATGGTGCCTGGAAAACGGCACCGAGGCGCAGAACATTTTCTTCGATTGCGCTCTGGCAGGATATATTCTTAATCCTTCCGCCTCCGATTATGAGATAGAGCGCCTGGCCGCTGAATACAACGTGGCCGCCCCCCAATCGGAAGACACCGCCCCCATAAAGCAAGCCGCAATTATGCAGCCGTTGGCAAAAGTTCTTGCCAAGGCTATAGAAGAAAACGGCCAGCAGGCGCTGCTCACCAGGATCGAGCTGCCTTTGGCCCGAGTGCTGGCCGACATGGAGCACAGGGGTTTCCTTGTGGATGTGGATGGCCTTATTGCCCACGGGCAGGATCTGCAACAACGAATCGACACTCTTCAGGCCGAGATATTTGATCTCGTGGGCTGGGAATTTAATCTTAATTCCCCCAAGCAGCTGGGCGTGGCACTTTTTGAAAGGCTGGGCCTGCCCTGCAAGAAAAAGACAAAATCGGGCTATTCCACCTCGGCTGAGGTGCTGGAAGGGCTTCGAGATGCCCATCCTGCTGTGTCGCTGCTTTTAGAATACCGCAGCCTCACCAAACTAAAATCCACTTATTGCGACGGCCTTACCAAGGCCGCCTCCAAATCGGGCAGAATACATTCCACCCTGAACCAGACCGAAACCAGAACCGGCCGCATAAGCTCGGCCGAGCCTAATCTGCAGAACATCCCCGTGCGCACACAGGAAGGCAGGATCTTCCGCAAATTCTTCAAATCAGCCGAAGGCTGCACATTGCTGGATGCCGACTATTCTCAGATTGAACTTCGCGTGCTGGCTCACATGGCCGACGACAAGGCTATGATAGACGCCTTCTGCTCGGGCACCGATATTCACACCGTCACCGCTTCGCAGGTTTTCGGCCTGCCCGAAAGCATGGTGACTCCTATTCTTCGCAGCCGCGCCAAGGCGGTGAACTTCGGCATTGTTTACGGCATCGGAGCCTTCTCCCTTTCCAAGGATATTGGCGTTTCGGTGAAGGAAGCCGCCAAATACATCGACGGTTATCTTGCCACCTACCGTGGTGTGGACAGCTATATGCAAAGCGTGGTGGAAAAGGCCACCGCCGACGGATACGTGAGCACCATTTTCGGCCGCAGAAGGATGTTGCCCGAGCTTTCGGCCTCCAATGGAATGATGCGCGCCTTTGGCGAAAGAGTGGCCAGAAATATGCCAATTCAGGGCACGGCCGCCGATATTATAAAAATTGCAATGGTAAGAGTGTGGGAAAGGCTTCGCGAAGAACTTCCCCAGGCCCATCTGATACTCCAGGTGCACGATGAACTTATAGTAGAAGCCCCCGATGATTGTGTGGAAGCCGCAGGCAAGATCCTGCTTGAAGAAATGGAACACGCCGCCGATCTTAAAGTCCCCCTTGTGGTGGATATGAACGCGGGCAAAACATGGTATCAGGCCAAAGGGTAAGCGGATATGGAATTTAAGGAATTTGAGATAAGATCAGCCCTGCCTTCCGATGCAGCCGCCGTTGCTGCCATAGAAAAAGAGTGCTTTCCCGAAGCCTGGAGCAAAAATATGGTGCTCTCGGCAATGGAAAACGGCACCTTTTATATCGCCGCTTTTTCGGGTGATAGCCTTGCGGGCTATGCGGCAGCCGCTGTGGTGGTGGACGAAGGGCAGGTTGCCAACATAGCCGTTCGCGCTCCTTATAGGGGCAATGGGCTGGGCAGAGTGCTCACCTCGGCGCTGATTACCGAGTGCATAAACAACGGGTGTGAGACTATCACTCTGGAAGTGCGCCACACCAACACCACCGCAATAAATCTTTATAAGAGTCTGGGCTTTAAGGAAGTGGGCAGAAGAGCCGATTATTATTCTTCCCCCAAGGCCGATGCCCTGCTTTTCACCCTGTTGAAAGGAGATGCCGCCAATGGCTAAAATACTTGCTATAGAAAGCTCCTGCGATGAAACTGCCGTTGCTATAACGGAAGGCAGGCAGGTGCTTTCCTCCGTGATCGCTTCCCAGATAGAGGAGCACAAGCTCTATGGCGGAGTTGTGCCCGAAATAGCATCCCGCCGCCACACCGAAGCCATATCCGGCCTTGTGAGAGAAGCTCTGAGTGATGCAGATCTCACCTTAAAAGATATTTCGGCCATTGCCGTGACCTACGCGCCGGGCCTTATAGGAGCACTGCTTGTGGGTGTGAATTATGCTAAGGGCTTAAGCCTATCGGCAGGTCTGCCGCTTATCCCCGTGCATCATCTGCGCTCCCACATAGCCGCCAACTACATAACCAACCCCGATCTTAAGCCGCCCTTTTTGTGCCTTATGGTGTCGGGCGGAAACACTCATATCGTCCACGTGGAAGACTACACAAAATTCCGCGTGCTGGGCCGCACAAGAGACGATGCCGCAGGCGAATGCTTTGATAAATCGGCTCGTGTGCTGGGCCTGCCTTATCCCGGCGGCGTGCATCTGGATAAGCTTGCCGAGGAAGGCAACCCTGCCGCCTACAAGCTACCCACCCCCGTGGTGCACGAAAACGAATTGGATATGAGCTTTTCGGGGCTTAAGACTGCCGTGATAAACACGGTGCACAACGCAGAGCAAAAAGGTGAAGAGATCAACCGTGCCGACCTTGCCGCTTCGCTCAGAAAAAAGGTCTGCGATATCCTGCTGGACAAGACTTTCAAGGCCGCCGAGCTCTGCGGAGCCCACACTATCGTGCTGGCAGGCGGCGTTTCGGCCAACAGCGAGCTTCGCGGCCGCTTTGAGGAACGCTGCAAAAAGGAGGGCAAAGCCTTCTTCCGCCCCGAGCTTAAATATTGCGGTGATAACGCCGCAATGGTAGGTGTTCAGGCTTTCTACGAAGCCGAAGCAGGCCATTTTGCCGATAGCTCGCTCAATGCTTTTGCCACACTCCACATAGAAACCGAATTTACAAGCAAATAGCCCAAATTTCTGCAAAATTTTCTTGCGCCCGGCCGCATAGTATGTTATGATTACAATGCGAGAAAATGCGGAGCATTTTTTGATGCTTGGCATTGAAAGGGGTAAAGAAATGGGATTCACCAAAAGCTCAGCCGCAACCATAGGGCTTGCAGATGCAAAGAATCTGCTTTGCCCCGATAATATTATGCTTATAGGGAGCAACATAAATTAAATATGAAGACCCACCCGAGTAATTCGGGTGGGTCGTTATTATGTAAAAACAAAAACAAACGAAAGGAAATTGCAAAATGGACTTTATGGACTACTTCTTTATAGTGCTCTATCTGCTGGGCGGCCTGGCCGTGCTTCTCTTCGGCATGCACGTTATGAGCGGTAATTTGAAGAAGGTATCGGGCAACAAAATGGAGCAAATGCTCACTAAAATGACAGACACCCCCTTAAAAGGTGTTCTTGTTGGTGCCCTGCTCACAGCCATCATCCAATCTTCTTCCACCACCACCGTTATGGCTGTCGGTTTTGTAAACTCGGGGCTTATGACCCTTAATCAGTCCATCGGCATCATAATGGGCGCCAACATCGGTACCACCATCACTTCCTGGCTTCTCTCCCTTTCGGGTATGGAAGGCGCAGGCGTGGTGCTTCAGCTGCTTAAGCCCGATTCTCTGGCTCCTGTTGCAGCCCTTATCGGTGCAGTTCTGGTCACCTTCTCCAACAAAGATCGCCATCAATCGGTGGGCAGCATCCTTGTAGGTTTCGGCTTGCTTCTTTACGGTATGGATATGATGGGCAATGCTGTTGATCCGCTCACCGAAGATCCCAATTTTGCCAATATCCTTGTTATGTTTGAAAATCCGCTTCTGGGTGTGCTTTGCGGCGCTGTGGTCACAGGTGTTATTCAATCCTCGGCCGCTTCTATCGGTATTCTGCTTGCATTCTGCGGCCCCAGCGGAATTATCACCTACGCCAGCGCCCTGCCAATTATTATGGGCCAGAACATAGGCACCTGCGCCACCGCTCTGCTCTCCTGCATCGGCGCCAACAAGAACGCTAAGCGCGTTGCTATGGTTCACCTTTTCTTTAATATGATGGGCACCATCATTCTGCTGGCCGCATTCTACGGCGCACACGCAGTTGTTAATTTCGAGTGGCTCAAGATGAAGATTCCCACCGGCCACGTGGCGCTTATCCACACCGCATTCAACCTTCTTTCCACCGCCATCCTGCTTCCTTTCGGCAAGCTGCTGGGCAAGCTGGCCACCCTTGCGGTGCCCGATGGCAAAGGAGACAAGCCCTCCGCCGACACTCCCATTCTGGACCATCGCCTTATCCAGCAGACTCCTTCTGTGGCTGTTGAATATTGTAAGACTGCCGTGGCCACAATGGCCGCAATGGCAAGAGACACCATGGCCGATGCCATTAAGCTTCGCACCAAATATTCCGCCAAGCGCAGCGAAGAAGTTGCCGAAAGCGAAGGCATGATAGACCATTATGAAGATGAACTCGGCACCTATCTCGTTCAGCTCAGCGGGCAGGAAATTTCGGCTAAAAACGGTAGCGACATTTCCCTTATGCTCCATGCTATCGGCGATTTCGAGCGCATAGGCGACCACGCCGTGAACGTGCTTGAATCCGCAGGTGAGATCCACGAAAAGGGCATCGCCTTCTCGGAGGATGCCAGCGCAGAGCTTATGGTTGTGGAAAAGGCTGTGAACGATATTCTTTCCCTTGCCGTGCGTGCCTACAGCGATGGCGACATCGCCGCCGCCATGCAGGTTGAACCCTTGGAAGAGGTTATCGACCACCTGCGCGACGAGCTTAAGGCAAGACATATCGCCCGACTTAAAGAAGGCCGCTGCACCATTGAGCTGGGCTTTATCTTCTCCGATCTGCTCAACAACTACGAGCGCGTGGCCGACCACTGCTCCAACCTTGCCACAGCTTATCTGGAATCTCAGGAAGACGCCTTCAACACCCATATGCATAAAGACAATATGAAGCACCACAACGAAGAATTCCTTCCTATGGTTGCCTCCCTGCAGGAGCATTACCAGCTCCCCTAAACAAACATAATTTAAGAGCCGCCCGATGGGCGCCTCTTTTTTTAGTAGAATCGGTTTTTTCTTAAGTAGATATACTGTTCGCTTTTGTAGATTGGCTGTAGCCGAAAAAATCAATATAATTAAAGCAAAGGAGGAATTTCTATGGAACGAACAAAATTAAGGGAACGCCTGCTCCCGGACTACACAAAAGGCGAAGAGATTTTTAATATGACCACCCACATCGTGGGGGGAGGACTGGGAATAATAGTTCTGGTGAGCTGCATATTAGCGGCCGCTCTTCACGGGAATGTTCTCGGCATTATCACCTCTGCCGTTTATGGTTTTTCGCTCGTGTCGCTCTACACCGTTTCCAGCGTTTATCACGGCCTGCGTTTATCTCTGAGCAAAAAGGTTCTGCAGGTGCTGGATCATTGCACCATCTATCTTCTCATAGCCGGCACCTACACGCCGATTCTGCTTTGTGCCATCTTTCCTATTTCTCCCATAAGCGCAATTGCTCTTATGGTTTTTGTTTGGGGCTGCTCTGCTCTGGCCGCAACGCTAACTGCCATCGACTTAAAAAAATACGGTGTCTTTTCAATGATATGTTATATCGCTATGGGATGGTGCATAATTATAGATCTGCCCAACGCCTATAAGGCGCTTTCTCCCACGGGCTTTTATTGGCTCTTATCAGGTGGAATCGCCTACACGATCGGCGCCGTTCTTTACGGCATGGGTCGCAGGCTTCGATACATGCATTCCGTATTTCATATTTTCACCGTTATCGGCAGCTTTTTGCAATACATCTGCATAATCGGCTACGTTCTCTAGCCAACTATATCCCCTACTGATTTTATAAACAAGACCTGATAAGGAGCAAGGGTGATTTTGGCTCCGTTGATCGTGGCTTCCAGCTCTTCGTTGCGCTTGTTGGCTATCACCAAGGCTTTATCCGAAGCAAGGCAAGCGGCCAGATCGGGGCGGCTGATCTCGGCAGGATAAATATCCCTGCCCGCCGAAAAATCCTTATTAAAATTGCGCCATATTTCGTAGTATCTCGTGGGTTGGCAGCCATCCGCCTCCATATTGGAACTAAAAAGCGGACCATTAAGCCCCTCGGAATCTATAGGATTCCAAAGCAGGGCTTTGGTCTCCCCCCTACCTAGCACCATATGGCAAAGCTGAGCCGTGGCGCAGGCCATTGCATAATCGCTGCCCTTCTCGCCTGCAAAATAATATTCCGACCACCAGATAGGCAGATCGCACACCGCGTGGATCTGCTCCATAATGTTCTGAAACTCCACGGCGGAATCAATCACTTCATCCGGGGTATAGGTATCTTTATAGGGGCTCCACCAACTTGTCATTCCCCTATCCACGCAGATGAAATCGGCGCCCGCTTTGTGCTCCAGCCAATACATCATGGCTTCTCTATCGTGGGGCACGATGGGGTGCATGGAATAATAATCGTCGCCACGGGGGATGCCCATTCCGCCCAGCACGGGA
>JAZRGE010000101.1:0-4878 GCA_045644025.1 Acutalibacteraceae bacterium
GTTAAGAACGTGGAACTGCACCTTAATCCCATAGGTTGTAAGCATTGCCGTGAAAAATATCGCGAAGCGCTGGTGGATTATTTCCAGAGCCGTAGAGAGGTGCTTTGCGAGACCTGCCTTGGCCGACTTGAAAAGAACCCCATGAGAATTCTGGATTGCAAATCTCCCATTTGCAAGGATGCTGCAAAGGATGCTCCCGTGATGCTGGATTTCCTTTGCAATGAATGTGCCGAACACTTCTCGAAGGTGAAAGAAATGCTCTCCGATGCAGGCATAGCCTACTCGGTGGATCCCGGCATTGTTCGTGGCCTTGATTACTACACCAAGACTGTTTTTGAGTTCGTCTCCTGCGATCTGGGCGCTCAGTCCACCGTGCTGGGTGGCGGCCGCTATGATGGCCTTATTCAGCAGATGGGCGGCCAGCCCACTCCTGCTCTTGGCTTTGCAATGGGTATCGAAAGGCTTATGATGATAATGGCGGCTCAGGGCAGCCCCTTTCCCGAAAAGGCTCGCCCCGATATTTATATTGCCCCTCTTGGTGATGCCGCAGCTGCTATGGCTATGAAGCTGTGCTATCAGCTTCGCAACGAAGGCTTCAGCGCCCTCACCGATATTTCGGGCCGCAGCGCCAAGGCGCAGTTTAAGTTTGCCGATAAGGTGGGTGCAGCCTACACGGTTGCAATCGGCGATGATGAAATTGCCAAGAGCAAGGCACAGCTTAAGAATATGGCCAACGGAGAAACTGTGGAAGTGGATCTGCCCGATGGCGTGATAGACGCTGTTTATAAATCCAAGATCTCGGTGGCGCTGGATAATCTCACCAACACTATCGAAGAGCTGGAAGGCTGCCAAAAATAAAGGAAATTACCCGAAAAGGATCTGATAAAATGAAACTGGATAGAATGAACGAGCTGCGCCGCACCCGCTACTGCGGCACATTTACCGCTGCCGATGAAGGCAAGGAAGTTGTTGTAGCAGGCTGGGTACAGCGCCAGAGAGATTTAGGTCAGCTTATCTTTATTGATCTGAGAGACCGCACCGGCATCCTGCAGCTGGCTTTTGATGATGCCACCGATAGGGAAGTCTTCGAAAAGGCTTTTGCCTGCCGCAGTGAATACGTGCTTATGGCAAAGGGCACCATCCGCATCCGCTCTTCCAAGAATTTGGATATTCCCACAGGCGAGGTGGAGCTGGCTGTGGATGATCTGCGCATCCTGGGCCAGGCCGACACCCCTCCCTTCGAAATTCTGGACGATACAGGTGCCAAGGAAGAACTTAGGCTTAAATATCGCTATTTGGATCTTCGCCGCCCCACCCTGCAGAACAATATCCTTATGCGCCACAAAATAGTGAAGTGCATCCGCGATTATTATGATTCTCAGGGCTTCGTGGAGATCGAGACTCCTATTATGATCAAATCTACTCCCGAAGGCGCAAGGGATTATCTTGTGCCCTCCCGTGTGCATCCCGGTTGCTTCTTTGCTCTGCCTCAGTCGCCCCAGATGTATAAGCAGTTGCTTATGGTTTCGGGCTTCGATCGCTATATGCAGATCGCCCGTTGCTTCCGCGATGAAGATCTTCGCGCCGATCGCCAGCCCGAGTTCACCCAGATAGATCTGGAGATGTCTTTTGTGGACGTGGAAGACGTGCTCAGCATCAACGAGGGCTTTGTGAAGAAACTTTTTGCCGATGTTATGGGCGTGGATATTCCTATGCCCCTGCCCAGAATGACATATACCGAGGCTATGGAAAACTACGGCTCCGATAAGCCCGATACACGCTTTGATATGAAGCTTATCGATGTTTCGGATGTTGTGGAAAACAGCGGTTTCTCTGTTTTTGCCGATACTGTTAAGGCAGGCGGCAGCGTGCGTTGCATCAACGCCAAGGATTCTGCCGATAAGCTCACCCGCAAGGAGATAGATAAGCTCACAGAATATGTTCGCGGCATTGGCGCTAAAGGCTTGGCCTATATCCGCTGGGTAGAGGATGAGCCTACCTGTTCCTTCCGCAAGTTTATGACAGACGATGAAATGGCCGCTATCATTGAGAGAGCGGGCGCCAAGAAGGGCGACGTTGTGCTCTTTGTGGCCGATAAGAAAAAGACCGTGCTTTCCACGTTGGGCGCACTTCGCCTGGAAGTTGGCCGCAAGCTGGATGTTATTCCCGCAGGCTTTAATTTCCTTTGGATCACCGAGTTCCCCTTCTTTGAATACAACGAAGAAACAGGTGGCTACGATGCAATGCATCACCCCTTCACTTCTCCCTTGGATGAGTGCATTCAGTATTTGGATAAGGAGCCCGAAAAGGTCTTTGCCAAGGCCTACGATCTTGTGCTCAACGGCGTTGAACTTTCTTCCGGTTCTATCCGTATCACCGATCCCGAGCTGCAGAACAGAATGTTTAAGGCTCTGGGCCTTACCGACGAAGAAGCCCACGAAAAATTTGGCTTCCTTTGCGATGCCTTCCGCTATGGCGCACCGCCCCACGGTGGTATGGGTATAGGTCTGGATAGATTGGTGATGCTTATGCAGGATTGCGAGAGCATCCGTGATGTTATCGCATTCCCCAAGGTTTCCAATTCTTCCGAGCTTATGAGCGGCGCCCCTGCAAGGGTGGATGCTAAGCAGCTCACCGATCTGAAGATCGGCATTATTTCCGAAAAAGAATAAAATAAAAAGCACCTGCGAAAGCAGGTGCTTTTATTATTGATGTTAAGCTTTTTCGTAGCCCACAAGCAGGCCGCCTTTTTCGGCGTAGAAGGAGCACAAGCCTCTGAGAGGCGCTATCTCCACAGCCGCATCGGGGAACTCGGCTTTTATCAGCTCGGCTAAGGCGTTGGCGGCCTCGGCATTAAAGCAATGGTGCAGCTTCACTCTGCCGCAGAAATTGTTGGCCTTAAGGTGCTCCACCACCGTGAGCAGAGCTTTGCGGCTTCCACGGCATTTATCCAGAGGCTGAAGCTGGCCTTCGTCGCTGGCTTTGCCTACCATTCTTATGCCCATAAGCCCCACTGCCTTGGCTACTATGGGGTTGATGCGGCCGTTGTTGGCAAAGTTGTTAAGCGATTCAAGAATAAAGAGCAGACCCGTCTTTTTGGAGTAGGCCTCCACTTCGGCGCAGATTTCCTCGAAATCCTTGCCTGCCAGCACAAGCTCTCGCATCTTCTCGGCAATAAGGGTGAGTTCGGGGCCTGCCGAAAGAGAATCCAACACGAAGACTTTGCGGTCGGGGTGGGCTTCTTCGTACATATTCTTGGCGCAGCAGGCGGAATTATAGCTGCCCGAAAGCCCCGACGTGATAGCCACGCAAAAGACATATTTGGCTTCACCGAAAGCCGAGAGCCAATCCTCGGGAGAGGGGCAGGAACTTTTGGAGCGGCCTTTATAGGAATAAAGGTAATCGGCCATTTCCTCCACGTTAAGTTTGGCATCATCCACAAACTCGCGCTGAGCGGTGATGATCTTTAGCGGAGCCGAGCGGAAGTTCACTCCGCTAAGCTCTGTTAAGTCGGCAGAAGAATCGGCAATAATCACAACGTTGTTGATATCCATAAATTACCTCACATTTTTTGATGCCTTAATTATACCCAAAACCATAAGGAAAGACACTCTACAGCACTAAAATTTTACTATCGCCTTGCCGCCGTGGCGGTAGAGTGCCTTTTTGGGCTCTACTCACAGTAGAGAGCGCGAAAAGCAGTGAATATTGACGAATCAGCACAGCGGTGCTATAATGGTGCCAACAAAGGGAAAAGGAGAAAAGGAAATGATTGAAAAGATTTTTAGAAACCCCGGCAAAAAGCTTAAGAATGTTTATAAAGCTGTGTTTGCAATATTTGTGGGAATTTCCATAGCGATCTATGCGGTTGCGTTGTTGGTCGCCCTGGGCACAGCTATAGACGACGGAGAAATCGGCCGATTTATTTTAGTGCTTATAGGCGTGCCTTTGGTCGAATTTATTTATTTGTTTCTCATTTGGCTCGGCATGCTTGCGATGGTCACCTTTGCCGATATGGCGATTGATATTAAGGAGATAAAAAACAAAATAGATAGTGTTGGCGCAGCTTCTGCTGCAGTTGTGGAAGAGCCTACAGAGTGGGTTTGTCCCCAATGCGGCAATGTGAATGCCGTTGCCAACAATTTCTGCAATCAGTGCGGCCAGCATAAATAAGCCATAAGCGCGGCGTTTAGCCGCGCTTTTTTTATTGACATATCGGCCACCCTTTGTTACTATGGCCTTGAAAGGGGGAAACAGAGTGCCAAATAAAGTTGAGATCAAGATAGACTATTCCGCTCCGCTTTTCAAAAGCGGATTTGAGCTGGGAATCACCCACACAGCCCGTGGGCTGGATAATTGTGGCCATAATGATGCCAATGCCAGGGGAAGCGCCCTGTTGGCCGATGCCTGCCGTCTGCATAATGCCCATATTCAAGGCTGGGGTGTGAAGTTCCCCGAGGTTTCTCCGGGGGTGTGGGATTGGTCTTCGCTGGATAGAAGGATAAATTATATTCGCAGCGTTGGCGGCACGCCTGTTATCACCCTTTGCGCCGCACCCGATTGGATGAAGGGGCCCTATGATCCTGCCGAGGAGGCAGAATATCTTGCCCACGGCCAGAGATGGTGGTGGTTCGAAAAAGCCCCGCTTCCCGAATATTTTGAAGCCTTTGCAAGGGTTTGCGTTCAGGTGGCTAAGCGCTATCCCGACGTGCGCTATTATCAAGTCTGGAACGAAATGAAGGGCTTCGTCTACGAAGACAGAGACCGACAGTTTGATAATCATATACAGTTTTACTACGAAGAATACACTCAATTCTATAATCTGATCTACAACGCCCTAAAATCCCACGATCCCGATCTGCAGGTGGGCGGCTTCTA
>JAZRGE010000102.1:0-3545 GCA_045644025.1 Acutalibacteraceae bacterium
CCTCTCCCCTTTTTGCCTTGGCTGTAAGGTTTATGCAATATGTCTCCAGATGCTTTCTGCCCTTGGGAGAATCGTGTTTCTTGCTCTTTTTATCGGCAGGAGCATCGGTTTTTTCATCATTTTTAGGCTCTCCCCCGGATATCTGCTGCAGGAATGGAAAAGTTGCGGCTCCGCCCGTTTCAAAGCTATCACCGTCGGCAGAATCATCCGTGCCGCCCATAAAACCATCAGCATCGGAAATATTCATCACTTCCATAAGCTGCTGGCTCATTTCTTCAATATCTTCATCGGATATATTCATTTTTTCCAAAAGGTTATTAATAGGCTTTATGCCCGATTCTTTAGCGCAAGTCATACAAAGGCCGATAGGATTTCCGTCGGTACCGTCGCTCAAAAAAACAACAGCAGGCCTTTTCTTGCATTTAGAGCACATTCTGATCATTTATTCAACCTCCCCATAAAGGGTATTCTTTATCTTCAATCCATAGCGAGCATAGGATGCAAAAGCAAAAATCATACTGGCAATAGAAGCAACAACGCCAACTATTATTGCACCATCAAGTGCATAGGTGGATGCATCTTGGAAAATAACGAGCACAAGAGTGGCGATGATTATCACGGTGGAAAGCTTACCCCACCAGCGAGAAGAATATGGCCTTTTTTGCTTTCGGAAGAACCATACACCCACAACAAGCATTGTGAACTCCTTGGCAAGGTGAATGGCCATCATCGGAATAACCAACGGATGATCAAATGCAAGGCATACTAGAACGGCAGCCTGCATCAACTTGTCCGCCAACGGATCGAGTATTTTACCAAGCGAAGTGATAAGATTAAATTTTCTGGCAATATATCCATCCACCACATCGGTGGCACCGGCAATAATAACGATCGCCATCGCCCACCAATAGTGATTTGATATTGCTTCATTAAAATAAAACACCACAAACGCCGGTATCAATGCCAGGCGGAACATAGACAAAACGTTTGGCACATTAAAAACTTGCTTCATAATTTAACTTCCTTTGCTCAATAAATCAAAAAATAAAGGGGTTTATGTTATATATCATTTTGAAAAGATATGTTTTTTCAATGTTATCAGATGTAAATATCAGGAACGAACCATCCGAGAACATCATTAGGAGTGATATCGCAAAGCAAGTAACGATCAACACTATTATACCCTTTGCAACGCCCAACACACCGCCTAAAAACACGTTTAGTCCATGAATTACGGGCAGCTTAAAGACCTTATTTATTGCGCGAACAGCCAACTTAAATACAAACATAAGCACAATAAAAATTATTATTGATGAAATCATTCTTGCTATGCTTGTGATCACCGGGCGTGCTACGTTCTCCCCTATCATCACGGCCGTTTCATGGGCGGTTTCTCTTTGAGAAGCCAAAATATCATCATATATTCCCAAAGATTGAGCACCCGAAACTATATAATCTGGCAGAACATCGCTCAGCGCCGCATCGGCGGTGGTGTTCAGCTCTGTTTCAACGCTGCTCACCAATTTTTCACCGGCAAAAGAATCATAAACGTAGCCTGCCACCATTCCGCTCAATGTGGATGCAAGAAAATATGCGGCAAAGAAGGCCGCAAGATCAAGAATAGTCTTGGCAAAACCTTTTTTTGCGGAAGAAATTATAAAATACGCCAAAATAACAACCGCTATCAGATCAATTATAATCCACCACATAAAAAGGCTCCTTCCTTATTTTATATTATAGGAAACAATATTTTCGGTAGAAACAGCACCAAACGTGCCGTTGGATATTTCAACAAGACATTTCACATCGTAGCCCACTTCTGTTTGGCAAACAAGTGTGCCACTAAAATCATATGAATAAACGGTATCGTTTATAAGCAGATAGATATGCTCTTTCCCAAGGAAAATATCATCAGCCTCACCGGCTGCCACCAGTGAGCAGATCTGCTCACCTTTTTTATTGAAAACCGTGAGCGCTGTATCAAGCGAGTTGTTGGCGGCGGCACCGGCAAAGGCCATGTTCTTTCCACCGTGAGAAACAATACTAACACCTCCGGCAGGTTTATGCTCAACAACGGAATGATCTTTCCAGGAAATTCTGGAAGCACCGGACGATGTCACAGCCCAAATAGCGCTTGCATCTGAATAAAGCGAAATAACAACTTCCCCTGCAATCTGCTTGCTGAATATGGGAGATGCGCTCTTAAAATCAAATATATAAACGGAAGAAAGATATTCTCCGCTAACACTCTTAAGGGTGGCAACAGCAATTTTTGATCCGTTATCCGCAAGGGCAACCGAGCTGATTATCTCACTTGCGGCATTCCAGCTATACATACGCTCAAAATCTTTGTTGTAAACTTCCACTCTGGATGCATATTCACTTGAATTAAGCACAAATGCCGTTGAACCGTCGCGCCCAATGTGCGCCGCAATAATCTTATCCGATAACGTGTGCTCTTCCAGGCACTCCTTGTAGTTGTAAATCTTGCAACCCGTTCCGCCTCTATCAAACACAAGGGCTCTGGCCGCCGATGTTTTAAGCACAGGATTGGAAAAGCCGTGCTGATCGTTAAGCAGATTGTAGCCCGAAGAATTATATGTTTCAAGAAAAGTCTCGGAAAGCACGTAGCTGATTTTTCCGTTTGTTTCGGCGTGAACGATATCATCTCCCGAAAGCTTTTGGGGGAATCCTGCTCCTTTTTCCATAGCGGCAATTGAATTAGAAATATATTCACCGATACCGGTGGGAGTCATAGCAGCCGCAAAAATAAACAACCCAATCACAACCAGCACCCCGGCAACCCAGATGATAGTTTTGGTGCGGTTTATATCCTTATATCCCTTAATTACAGAAAAACGGCGTACCCTCTGCTTTTTAACGGAAGGAGTTTCTTCCACCTTTGGTCTCTGAGCCTGCCCGGAAGCCTTTTTAGGAAGCTTTATGCTCTTTTCGGGCTTCATTTCTATTTTTTTAGGCTTTATTGCCTTTTCGGTAGGCCTTTCGGGCTTTATTTTTTTAACATTTCTTTTTTCGTACTTTGCCAAAGCAAATCACCTATCAATAAAAGACTTTGTTAAGGTATAGCCCGTAGGGCGGAGCTGTCTGCCCTGCACGGGATCTATCTTTTGAATCAATAATTTCGGCCAGACTATCGGCATCTATTTTGCCGTGTGCAATATCGATCACGGTGCCGGCGATTATCCTAACCATATTATAAAGAAAACCATCGGCCGAAACGCTGATCTCCACTATATCACCTTTGCGCTGCACCGAAAAATCGGTTATGGTGCGCACGTGATCCTCCACACTGCACCCTGCGGCACAAAAGGCCGAGAAATCGTGCCTGCCCAAAATCGGTTGCATAGCCTTTGTGAGCGCATCAGCATCCAACGGCTTGGCAACTCTTAACGCATATCCTTCATAAAAAGGATCTCGCACGGCTGAATTTAATATCTTATAAATATAATTCTTGCCTTTTGCAGAATATCTTGCATGGAAATCCTGCTCTGCTTCTTGGCAATCAAACACAGCAATATCCCTCG
>JAZRGE010000103.1:0-2513 GCA_045644025.1 Acutalibacteraceae bacterium
CATTCCTGTTTGTTCCGATGGCGGTATCGTTCACGATTATCATATGACTCTCGTCGTCTTGATCGCTCCCCAGTTCATGATGCTTGGCCGCTATTTCGCCCGTTTCGATGAAAGCCCCACACTCAAGCTCAAGATCGGCGGCAACTTCGTGAAGGAATACTGGGGCGAAGGCTCCAACCGAGCAAGGAACTGGATGAGATACGATCTTGGCGGCGCCAAGAAGCTCTCCTTCGAAGAAGGCGTTGATTCCTACGTTCCCTATGCCGGCAGCCTTAAGGACAACCTTACTCAGTCGCTCAACAAGGTTAAATCCACCATGTGCAACTGCGGCGCTCTTTCCATTCCCGAGCTTCAGAAGAACGCACGCATCACTCTTGTTTCTGCAACCAGCATTATCGAGGGCGGCGCACACGATGTTATCCAGAAGGAAAATTCCATTTCCCTCGCAAAATAACGCATTATAAATTAAAGGCGCTCAAACGAGCGCCTTTTTTATATCTTCTTTTTGCAAATCTCGTTAAGAGAACATTTTTCACAATATGCCTTGCGTGCGGTGCAAATCTCTCTTCCGTGAAGCACCGTGCGGTGGCAAAAATCATTGGATTCGGCAGGATCAAGCAGTTCACGCATAATCTTCTCCACCTTTTCGGGTTGCTTTGTATCCACAAATCCCAATCTGTTGCATATACGAATGAAGTGGGTATCCGTCACCACTGCAGGCTTACCATACACATCGCCAAGCACCAGATTTGCTGTCTTGCGGCCAATACCGGGAAGCGACGTGAGTTCCTCCATAGTGTCGGGCACGCGGCCACCGAATTCTTCGGTTAGCTTGATGCCCAGAGCCACCAAATCCTTAGCCTTTGTCTTATAAAGGCCACAGGTCTTTATAAGCTCTTCCACCTCAGCTATCTCGGCCATAGCAAAGTCTGCCGGTGCAGGAAAACGGGCAAAAAGTTCGGGTGCTACCATATTCACTCGGGCATCGGTGCATTGTGCCGCCAACCTTGTAGCCACCAACAGATGAAACGGATCGGAATAATTAAGGGAACAGATCGCATCGGGATATTCCTTTTTGAGCCCTTCAACAGCTAATGCGGCTCGTTGTTTTTCGGTCATTTATATCACCACCGATTTTATTCTACATCTTTTGCAATTTAGGGTCAACAATTTGTTGTCTTATTTCGAAATTTGATATATAATGGGTTCATAGCTTTGGAAAGGACGGTTAAAATGAGTAAGACTCAGATTTATTTAGTCAGGCATTGTGAATCCAAAGGAAACGTTTCCAACCGCTTTATGGGCCACACCAACGTAGATGTAACCGATAGCGGATTAATTCAGCTTGAATATCTTGCCGAACGCTTTAAAGATATTCATCTGGATAAGATTTATTGCTCACCCTTAAAACGCACCGTGCTTACCGCCAATGCAATAAACAAATATCACGGTTTTGATTTGATCCGAGATGAAAGATTTATAGAAATCAATTTAGGCGATTTTGAAAACACCCCAATGCCTCAAATAATTGATACCGACCCCGTTAACGCCCACAATTGGGTTCACGCCCCCCATCTTTTTGATCCACCCCACGGCGAAAGTATGCAGTCGGTTTACAACAGGGCCTTCCCCTCCCTTGCAGACTTAGCAAAAGAAAATCCCGGTAAGGTTCTTGCTGTGGCATCCCACGGTTGCTTTGTGCGCAACGCCCTGTGCAGAGCATCGGGGCTTCCCCTTTCGGAAATAAACAATCTCCGCTGGAGCAACAACACTGCTGTTTCCCTTTTGGAATTCGATTCAAACGGCAGTTGTGAGATCATTTTCATGAACGATCTATCCCATCTGCCTCAGGAAGTTATTGATAAAATGGTATATCTGCCCAAGATTCAAAGGGCGGAATTCGAGGAGTAATTATGATTATAATGTCGGTTGACCTTGGAGATTCTCGCACAGGAATTGCTGCAAGCGATATGGGCGAATCCTTCGCCTTTCCCAAGGATGTAATTCACGAAAAAAATAAGGAAATTCTTCTGCAAAAACTCTGCGCAAAGGCCAAAGAACTCTCCGCACAATTGGTTGTTTTTGGCTTTCCTAAAAACATGGATGGCTCTGTGGGCTTTAAGGCTCAGGAATGTGCCGAGATGAGCCATAGATTTGCCGAAGCCTCCGGAATTGAGACTACCCTTTGGGATGAACGCTGCACCACTGTTTCGGCTCACACAGCGCTGAACTTCACCGACACTCGCGGCAAAAAGCGAAAGGCTGTGGTGGATGCCGTGGCCGCCACAATAATTTTGGAAGATTTTCTGCGCAGCAGAAGCAACAACAAATAGATAAAGCACAGGGTTTTTGCCCTGTGCTTTTTATTACGCAATTTTCAGTTTCAAACGCAGCTTATCTGCTATCATTGCAATAAATTCGCTATTAGTTGGCTTGCCCCTGCCATTGCTTATTGTGTAGCCAAAATAGGAATTAAGTACATCCACATCTCCCCTGTCCCACGCTACTTCAAT
>JAZRGE010000104.1:0-2523 GCA_045644025.1 Acutalibacteraceae bacterium
TGATCGAGTTCCCCCGTGCATGTCTGTCCGCTGACGAGATCGCTAAGGAAGCTGGGTTCTTCTGCTTCGGCACCAACGATCTCACTCAGATGACCTTCGGCTTCAGCCGCGACGATGCCGGCAAGTTCCTTTCTGCCTACTACGACAGAAAGATCTACGAAAACGATCCCTTTGCCAAGCTGGATCAGACCGGCGTTGGCAAGCTGATGGATATGGCTGTTACAATGGGTAAGAAGGCCCGTCCCGAAATCCACTGCGGTATCTGCGGTGAGCACGGCGGCGACCCTGTTTCCGTTGAGTTCTGCCACAAGATCGGCCTGGATTACGTATCTTGCTCTCCCTTCCGCGTGCCCATTGCACGCCTCGCCGCCGCTCAGGCTGCTATCAAGGAATCTAAGTAATTAGATTTATAAAGCATTTAAAATCCCCGTGGAGCAATCCACGGGGATTTTTGTTGACAATAACTTTTAATATCGCTATAATACATTTAGAAGTGTTGGGATGTTTCTTCCCGATGGCACTTCTACAATCAGCAGATTCCCCCAACGGCAATTGAAACCTATTCAGGGATTCTGCTGATTTTATTTCCCACTTTTGCAGATAGCAACCCAGGCTGCTATCAAAGAATCTAAGTAATTAGATTTATAGAGCAAAATTTATCCCTCTGCTGAGAAATCGGCAGAGGGATTTTTCTATATTCTATTGAAATTGGTTAGCATATCGGTATAATGGAATTAAGAGGTGATTTTATGAAATTTAATGATTATTGGAAATTACCGAAAGATGTTAAGAAATATTTTTCACCCAAACAAGAAAAAGTCCTAAAAGAAAAATATGGTGCTTTATATACCATTCACACAATTCTTTCTATCGTAATTTTGCTTGTTCCTTTTGTTATTTTTTTGATTATTGCACCAAGTAACGCATTTGAACCGACAACACAAATTAGCAACATATACGGAGCGGTGGGCGGTATATTGGGGCTGATTGGTTCTTTCTCTATTGGTATAAGTTTAGTAAACATTTTTATGGCATTGATAAAGCAATATTTGGGACATTGGGTCACCTTAATTGCGTTCATCGGTGGCTTGGCGTTAGACGCTATAGGTTTATTTGTTTTTACATTTGTTAAATAATTCCCTCTTTTGCAGATAGCACCACAGGCTGCTATCAAAGAATCTAAGTAATTTAGATAATTTAGATTTATAAAGTAAACTTATCGCCTTGCCGAATAATCGGCAGGGCGATTTTTATATTGAAATTTACTTTTTACGCTAAAAACAATCTATAGTCCGTTTTATGGGACATTGCATGTGTTAGAATTAAGGCATAAAAGAGAAAAGGAGTCTTTAATATGTTCACATTCTTTGGTTTATTAGGTCTTCTGTACGGCGCTCTATATTTTTTGGGGCTATAAAAAGCAACTGAAAAAGCTGAACAAAAGAAAGGAATTTAATTATGAAACAAGAACAAAAAACATTGCCGTCACATATCATAAAAACCTTTTTAGATTTTGTGGAAAACGCAAAATCAGACTACATCTTCAATCTTGAAGCAATGAAAAACGAAGAACGGATCACCCAAGACTACTTGCATAAACTAGAGCTCGAGGGGCTTAACTGCCGCGAGCGAAGCAAAATTGCAACCCAGTTGGTTTCAAATCGGCAGGCAAGGAGAAATTATAAAGATGCTGTTGAGGAATTGGAGCCAATTGTAGATTTTTTTGACGAACCTCAAAATAAAGCGCTTATAAAAAAGATGTCGGAACTATTAGGCCAAATTCGCAAAGTAGAAGGTTATCACCAAAAGCGCTTTTATGCGCCTAAAGTGATACCCGGAGAAACAATCAAAACCGAAAATGCAATATCACTAATAGCCGATGTTTCATAATTATGAGCGTTAAAATTTATTTTAGACACAAATAAAGCGCAAAACAGCAAAAGCAATCAACGTTAATTAGAATCATAAAGCAAAAATCCCCGCCGATCACTCGGTGGGGATTTTTTACTATATATCTTGTTTCTTTGGAATTGCCTTTATCGCTAGTTTCTTTAAGTGCAAATGGATCTGCAACGCTATTAACGTTGCGGCCATGGCGAAGAAGAAACCGATCACATTGCACCATTTAACACTTTGGAAGACATACCAGGCAGATGCCTTAAACTGCGCCATACTAACAGCATCAAAAACGCCGATTCCGCATTTCTTTAGGATCAACAGCAATCCTGTAAACAAGGCATTTGCCGTGAGATGATGAGTCATAATAAAAAACGTGTTATCCGATATAAAGTTCACTAATTTATTATCACCCAGCATCGGGGCAAGAAGCTTAGAAACCTTAAGCCAAAAAGCAATACCTGTGATAGACGTGATCAGCGGCAAAAAGATATTATCTGTGAAGAAGCCGCCCATTCTGGCGCACCAAGGGAAGCGGATATCATAGCCATAGGTGCAGAGAAGAACCACGTTAACACACACAGCGGCAAGGCAGACCCATAAAGCCGAAATCTTATCAAAATACTT
>JAZRGE010000105.1:0-1147 GCA_045644025.1 Acutalibacteraceae bacterium
GGCGAAGCTCCCGACCCTTTCAACAAAACAATTACCACTAAAAGAGCCACCCGCAAATGCGGTTTGCTCTTTTGCTAAATAAAAAAGGCCGAAAATCGGCCTTTTTTCTATTCTATTTGCCTTCGTAGATCGCCACGGAATCCACGGTGTAGCCTTCCAGAGCTTTGCGGCCGTTGAGCCCTGCCAGCTCCAAAAGGAATATAAATTTCACCACTTCTCCGCCCAGCTTTTCCACAAGCTGTGCTGCCGCCTTGGCTGTGCCGCCGGTGGCAATAAGATCATCTATGATCACCACTTTGTCGCCCGGCTTTAGGGCGTCTATATTCATTTCGATCTCGGCGGTGCCGTATTCCAATGCATATTCTGCCGAAATAGCTTGGCGGGGAAGCTTGCCCTTCTTGCGAACGGGAACAAAAGGCTTGCCCAGATTATATGCCAGGGGAGTGCCGAAAATAAATCCACGGGCTTCCATGCCCGCAATGGCATCAAACTCCACGCCTTCCAGCAGCTTTTGCAGCTCTTCTATGGCAAGATTAAGCCCTTCGGCGCTTTGTGTCACCGAAGTCACGTCTCGGAACATAATGCCCGGCTCGGGGAAATCGGGAATTGTTACAACGAAATCTTTAATATCTTTCAAAGCAAATTCTCCTTTGCTGAGTATTTCTTTTATTTTAGCAATTCTGTTTTCAAATGTAAAGAGTTTTTGCTGTCCGATGTTTGACATAGTAAACAGGGTATAATATAATTAAACTACGAAAGGCGGGTGTGGCGGATGGCCGAAAAGCAATTTCTTTGCATAGATCTAAAATCTTTTTTTGCATCGGTAGAGTGTGTGGAGCGCGGGCTGGATCCGATGAAGGTAAATCTCATAGTGGCCGATCCCGAACGCACGGATAAGACTATCTGCCTGGCCATAACTCCTGCTATGAAGGCGCTGGGAATCAAGAACCGATGCAGAGTGTTTGAGATTCCCAAACACGTGGAGTATATCACCGCACCGCCCAGAATGCAGAAGTATATAGATTATGCCGCAGAGATATATTCCGTTTATCTGAATTATGTTTCAAAAGATGATATTCACGTTTATTCTATAGATGAAGTGTTTATCGATGTGACCCATTATCTGCCCCTTTATAAGACTGATGCC
>JAZRGE010000106.1:0-2252 GCA_045644025.1 Acutalibacteraceae bacterium
TTTTATTTAGCAAAAGAGGCAACCGCATTTGCGGTTGGCTCTTTTAGTGCTAATTGTTTAGTTGAAAGGGTCGGGAGCTTCGCCATCAACGATCTCGCCGCCGCCGTATTCGCCATCGGGCAAGAGTGTCTCCACCACAGCGGTGCAGGAAACGTTGCTATAATAGGTTACACCATCGATCACGGCATAAACTATTGCTGTTCTCACCTTATCGTAGGCGATGTTCTTCACAGTGTAAACAAACTGCCTACCGTTTGCAGCCTTACTAACAGCAAACGACTTAGTAACGGCAGTGCCATCCAGCATTTCTTCGGCAGTGTATTCACCTGCGGCAAGGATCACACCGATTTCTTCCACTGTTCCGGTGGGAGAATACACAACGCCCATGACGTGCATATCGTATTTTCCGTTCTTATGATCGGTCACAGTGGGATTGCTATCGATAAAGATAACATGCCTATCGGCAACCTCTGCACCATAAACAGCTTCGATATTTGCATCACCGAACATAAGGAAGGATATTGCTCTGGAGTAGCTGAAGATGTCTCCGTTGATAGTCCAATAAGAGAACTTCTCTCCGTCTTTTTCGGCTGCTGCAACAATCTTCACGCGATCGTTGTAGTAGCAATTTTCCTGGCCTTCGGGAAGAGTCATTTCCACGTTTTCGGAAATAGTAACGTCATACTTCATCTCGCCGTTCTTCTCATAGAGAGCGGTGATGATAAGATCAGACATAACGGGCTGATTCACATCAAAAGACCAATCGGTGAAGGTGTAGCCGTATCTTGCAGGAGCGGCAGGAACATCTTCTGCCTTTATGAACTTGCCTTCGGTTACTTCCAATGTGTTAAGAACTGCACCATCGGTATCCTTAAAGACAACTTCATATTTCTCGGCGGGAGTTGCCTTAACAACGTTCAGGTTCCAGGTCTTTTCCCAACCGTCGCTATCAAGAAGGATGTTAGGCCTTGTGCCAACAGCACCGAGAATGGCGGTGGAAGCATCGGCGCTGAAGCGCATTGTCACAACTTCCTGAAGAGTTTTGTAGTACTGATCGTGGTTCTGCATATCGGCAACCATCTGAAGAACCGTGTTGCCGTTCACGCCTGTGTCGTAGTTGGCATAGTAGCCGGTGGTCTCGGTATGGCCGCTCATGTAGGCAACCATGTTATTGTGCTGAGAGACCATCTTCTGCCACACAGCTTCACCGGCGTTGCCGTGATTATAGGAAACTTCGGTGTAGCGCTCGCAATAAACACGAGTCATATTTCTGTGGGTAGCCACGATTACGCCGTAATCGGGATGATCGGCAATAACCTGATTTGCCCATTCGAGAACTTCGTCTCTGGGGAGAACTTCCAGGTTCATAATAAGGAACTTGGTGGTGGGTGTGACTTCGAGGAGATAGTAGCCGTTCACAAGGCTGTTCTCATCGTAGAGACCGCCAAGCCTAAAGTTATCATCCTGATAAAGCATTTCTTTGGTGAAATACTTATTGTAGAGGGTGCAATCATCAACATAGAAATTTTCGTAGTCGTGGTCGCCAATGGTGGGAACCCAAGGAATCTGAGCTTCTGTTAAGCGATTCCACTGAGCACTCATACGTACCCACTCATCTTCGTTACGGTTGGATGTACTGTTGGTGTATTCGGTGATATCGCCAAGACCAACAACAGCCTTGATGTTACGCTTTTCTTTGTTGGCAATGATCCAATCGAAGAGAGATGTTTCCTGACCCTTGAAGTTCTTCATAACTGTCTGGGTATCGGGAACAAACACGATGGTGAATTCGCCATCCGCGGAAGTGCGGAGATACTGCTCGTAGAGCTCGTTATCGGTGCTTATATTCCAGTAGTAGGACTTAAGATCATATTTGCCTGTGGTTTCCTTATAGAATTCCTCACCGCTGAGCATCCACTCGGCAATAAGGCCTTCGGCATCGGCGCCAACCGACTCCTGAGAATTTGCAACGATCTCTTCGGTTGTTCTGGCATCGCTCCAGAAACGAACGTTGGCAATTTCACCTTCAAACGATTCCTGAATCTTGGTGGCTTCCAATTCAACAGGCAGGAAGTTGCCGATTGTGGTGGGGAAATAATCCATAGAACGGCCATAGGTGACTGTGCCGATCTCCTTCATTGCAGCAGGCTTGCCATCAACGTAGGCCACGATTCTGGAGTTGGCTTCGTCGACTGTGATAGCCACGTGATGCCACTTGCCATCATTAAGGGCGTAGTTTGTGATCTGAATCT
>JAZRGE010000107.1:0-6085 GCA_045644025.1 Acutalibacteraceae bacterium
GCCTGCGCAACAGCAACACCTGCACCCACAGAAAGGCCCACAAAAAGATTAACAATAAGATTTGTGAGCGCACTTGTGGCACCAACAGCAGCCACGGAATTATTGCCGCAGAAATGGCCAACAACAATCAGATCGGCTGCATTAAAAAGAAGCTGAAGAACACCTGTGAGAATAACAGGAATAGTATAGCTTATCATTTTGCCCAGCAACGGACCGTTGCACATATCAAGTCTTTGTTTTGCCATACTATCGCCCCTTTTCTAAAAACTAAACCAATTATAGCACCGTGAAAATCAATGTCAATAAACCATAATAAAAAAAGGCAGAAAAATCTGCCTTTTTGCATTAGTGATGGTGATGTTGGTGAAAAATATTGCCGGGATGTTTTATATTGCATTCGTAATCATCGCAGCCTTCATCAGGAAGCTCAAACTCCAATGTAGAATGGCATATGCCGTGTTCTTTAAGAAGTTCTTTTATTTTATGTTTAAGCTCGCCGGAATTTTCTTCGGCCACTATGTGCATCGTTGCCGAGTTATTATATCCGTCAACACTTCTGATATGAAAATGGTGAATATCCACCACACCCTCAATCCGGTTAAGTTCGTTAGCCAGCGCCACCGGATCAATGTTTTTCGGAGTCTTTTCCAAAAAGAGATCCAACACTTCTTTTAGATTTTTTAGTGCTGAAATTAAAATAAACGTCGCCACAATAATAGACATTATAGGATCTATTATAGAGATATCGGTGAAACGCATCACAACGGCACCGATAAGCACTATCACCCAGCCCAGCACGTCTTCCAACATATGCAGATTTATTGCTTTTTGATTAAGGGAGTGACCATTGGACGTGATAAAAGTTGCCGCTATGTTTACCGCCACACCAACAACAGCAAAAATAATAACACCGTTATAGTTGATAGCCACGGGGTCTATAAGTCTCTCAACAGCGCCGATAACAACCACAACAGAGCCAACAAGCAATATCACAGTGGTGACAATACTACCTACAACCGAATATCTGCCGTAGACGAATGTATATTTTTCATCGGGCAAATTATGGCTCTTCTTCTCCAGAAAATAGGATATGCCAATACTTGCTGCATCGCCGAAATCGTGCAAGGCATCCGACATAATAGCCACACTTTTTGTGAACACTCCTCCGAGAAGCTCAAAGACCGAGAAAAACAAATTGAGTAAAAACGCAAACAATATCCTCTTATCGCTTTTCATTTCATTACCTCGATGTATGTGATATATGTTCTATACCTATTGAATAAAGTTGCGAAATATGTTCATCATCTAAAGAATAATATATTGCTTTGCCATCTCTGCGGCATTTCACAACGGATAGCTCACGCATTTTGGCCAGCTGGTGTGAAATAGAAGATTTGCTCATCGACATAATATTGGCGATATCGCAAACACACATTTCACCCTGCCGCAGAATATACAGAAGTTTGCATCTTGTTCTATCGGCCATTATTTTATAAATATCAGCAAGGTGGTTCAATGTTTCATCCGAAGGGATATTGTCTGCAATCTCCTTAACCCTATCTTCGTTGATCATATTGCAATCACAAACATATTTATTCTTGGGCATATTTCTTCTCCTTGATTGAATTATTGTTCAACTATTTATAGTATAGTTGAATGATTGTTCATTTGTCAAGCAAAAAATAACGGCCGCTATAGAAAATAGCGGCCGAAAAATCAGTTCATTTTATTCTTGCTTAAAACATCAATTTCAATAATTGCAACAATGCCTGCTGCAACAAGGAAGGAATGAGTGATTATTGTGGTGTAGGCACAGATAAAGATATCATAAAAAACGTAGATAAAGGAATTAACAACCTTTAATATCCTGTAATTAGAAGCCTTGCGCTGGCTAACAGCCAAAACAAACAGAACAGAGCACAACAGCGGCAGAATATCGATCCAGGACTGATAGGATATTACACCCCAAGCAACATATAGCAGAAGGAATATGCCCAGCATCCACATAGGAATCTTAATATTCTTTTTATTATAGATATATGATATAATTGTGTAAAGAACGGCCACAACACTCATTCCGGCGCTGGAATATCCGCCCAGCAACAGAAAGTTGAGACCAACGATAATATTCACTATAATCTCGCCAACAAGTATCAGCTTAATATCCTTCATAAAAACAAGAAGGACAACCAATACAAGCGACAAAAAGCCAAGGATTTGTTCAACTGTCATTACTATCACCACACATTATCTAAGATTATATGACCGACAAATTATTATGTCAATAAAAATGTTGCAACAATGCAGGTTTAGGTGATAAAATAATAATAAAAACTACGGAGGTGATAATATGCCGTTTATGTGGATAGCGTTAGGTGTTGCCGTGTTTTTGATGGCGGCAATTATCGCAATATCCTATATATGCTTCAGGATTACCTTCTTTGTGCCCAACCGTAAAGTAGGTCCCGTGGAGGAGATAGAAACACCCGAGGGTGAAATCTACGAAGTTTATAAAGAGCAAATGGAAGCCTGGATAATGGAAGCACGAAGTTTTAATCCGAAAAAATTCTTTATCAAGTCTTTCGACGGACTCACCCTTTGCGGAAAATATTATGAATTCTCCCCCGATGCCCCCGTTGAACTTATGTTTCACGGCTATCGAGGCAACAGCGAAAGAGATCTTTCGGGCGCTGTTCAGCGTTGCTTTGCACTTAAGAGAAGCGCACTTATCGTGGATCAGCGCGGCAGCCGCGAAAGTGAAGGCAGCGTTATCACCTTCGGTGTGAACGAGCACAAGGATTGCCTTGCATGGGTTGATTTTATGGTGAATCACTTTGGCAAAGGCGTTAAGATAATTCTCACGGGAATTTCAATGGGCGCCAGCACCGTGCTGATGGCAGCAGGCAAAGAACTCCCCGATAATGTTGTGGGCGTGATGGCCGATTGCGGCTTCACATCAGCTAAGGAAATCATCTGTAAGGTGATTCGTCAAATAGGTTTGCCACCCAAAATAGTCTATCCTTTTATAAAGCTTGGTGCGCGGCTTTTCGGCAAATTCGATCTAGAAGAATTTTCGGCAATAGATGCCGCTGCAAAAATTAATGTACCCACGTTTTTAATTCACGGCGAAAATGATGATTTTGTTCCCTGCCAAATGAGCCGTGATATTCTGGAAGCCTGCAAATGCCGCAAAGAACTGCTCACGATTCCCGATGCAGGCCACGGCCTGGCATACTTGGTAGACCGAGATAGATATTTCGATTCTGTTCAAAATTTCTTTGGAATGTAAAAAGAAGCATCTATTAAGATGCTTCTTTTATTTTTAGTCATGTCTTTGATCGGAATTATTGTAGGTTTCGCAAAAGCGGGCAGAAAAAGAAGGCTCTTCACCTGCCACATAAAGGTGAGAAATATCGCCAAACGCGCTCACCCTAAAGGAAGCAATGCCCTCTTCCCTTTCTTCGGTGTATATTGTTGTGACCGACGTGGGAGCAGCGCAAAAACCGTGCCACAGCTGCATTGGAGAAATATTAAGCATGTGGCTTAGCAGCACACATTCCAAGCCGAAGTGGCAAAAGAAAACAATTGTATCGTCGTTTGGCCGCACTGCCTTATAATATCTTCCGCAACGCTCATATCCGTGCTCTGCAAGAAGTTCATCCAGCCCCTTTGCCACCCAGAGATATTCGTCTTTCACGTTTCCTGCGGCCATCCTGGGCTCATCATACCACTTTTCGTGATCAAAGAGTATATCAATATCCACCCAATCCTTTGGGCGCCAATCCCATGCAATAGATTCTTCTCTATCGGGGCGCTCAATTCTCGCTGCAAATTCACGAAGCCAAGGGCACACAGTGGCCTCTTTGCCAATTTTATCAAGGGTATATTGAGCGGTGTGTCTGGCCCTCCCAAGAGGAGAAACATAGCAATAATCTATTTTTGTCTTGCTGAGCCTATCGGAAAGCAGCTCAGCCTCCACCCTGCCTTTAGGTGTGAGAGAATCTATAGAATAATCGGGATCTCCGTGGCGAACGATCAAAATTCTCATATATTTTCACTCCAAATTATCATCATAGCAATTCTTGCAACAAAAATATACCATACACATTTCCAAAAAACAACAAAAATGATTCAATGATTTTCTAATGCGCGCACCAAAGCTTGAGCTAAACTAAACCAACGTTAAGAACAAAAGCACTAACCGTTTGGTTAGTGCTTTTGTTTTGAAGACTAACCCTAATTTTAATACAAATGCACCCCCTTTTGAGCCAAGGGGGTGCAAAGTCATTTTAGGGGGTGCATTTTTAAGTCGGGGGATGCAAACCGGGTTTAGGGGGTGCAAACAAGGTGAATCATTACTTGTTTCGGCATTTTTTCAAAAAACGCTCTGAGCGCCGCCTAACTTCGTCAATAGACAGAAGATTAACTTGCTCAAGATTTGTGTTTAATGTGAAGTATCCTCGGAGCAACGGGTCAATTCGTTGATGTTCTTCCTCCGCCTTTTCAAGGGTTTTCACAAAGCAATCATATCCATATGTGTCTACAAGATACGGAATTCCTGCAACCGACAACAAATAGTTATAGTCAATATAGTCGTGATTCTTATCGAGGTTTTTTCGGAATTTCTCCATTACCGGATTCAATTCTTCCTCTGAAGCATAAATTGCATATCCGCGAATATAAAAAATCTTCATTGCAAGTCTGCGGCATTTTTTCAAATTTTCAAAATAGAACTCTTTCAGATCAAATGCTTTTGCAGAGGGATTGAGTAACAGAATGCGAAGATGATCGAATCGTATTTCCCAGATATGTTTTTTTGAAGTAGCTTTATCACACAGATAATCAATAAGTTCTTGTGATAGTTCTATATTGTATAGCTTGTTCTGATTGGCAATGTAATCAGGATGCAGTAAGCAATCGGAACACTTTTTAAAAGTACGCTCTAATTCTGATAATAGGCAGTTATCCACAATCTCCCCTCCTTAAGTAAATCATACCATAGGTACAACTATATTTCAACGATTACTGGCTGTAATTCAACGATTATCCCTCTAAATCAACGATTATGGTTGTAATTTAACGATTTCTTGTCTTTTAACGATTTGAAATAGATTCAAACTGTCAATTTAGAGATTCCTCTCCCGAAAAGTTCTCGAAATACTGATTTTGGGTATAAAATAACCGTCATTCCGTTGTATCAGAATGACGGTTATTCTTTGGCGGAGAAGGAGGGATTCGAACCCTCGAACGGCTTGTAACCGTTACACGATTTCCAATCGTGCGCGCTCGACCGGGCTACGCGACTTCTCCATACATTTATTAAGTTCATCAGCATTTCCCTGCCGACCTAAAACATTATAAATGCATCAATCAAAAAAATCAAGTATAATTTTCACTTTTTTGAAAATTATTCTCCAATTACATCGGTTACCTCAATAATACCGGAGCTATGATACAAGGATGGTGTGATTGTGACGGTGTAACCTTTGCCGTTTTCCACCGTCCATTCGAAGAGCTGCTTCCTGGGAAGAGCGCATGCCGCGAAAAGCATCATAATGGCACCGCCGTGCATAACAACGGATGCTTCATATTCCTGCTTCTGCATCATAGAGCGAACAACACGGTTAAGGCCAAAAGAGATACGCTTGGCAAATTCTATAGTGTCTTCTCCGTTGGGCGGTGCTGCCTTGCCGGAGATCCAGGCCTTAAATTCTTCGGTGTTTTCAATCTCTGCACCGGTTTTGCCCTCAAAATCGCCGAAGTCGCACTCTCTAAGCTCATCGATCACTTCATAGTCCATTCCGGGATATATAATTTCGGCAGTCTGGCGGCAACGGAGCATAGGGCTGATGTAAACTGTGTCTACCGAAGGATAGATGCCGCTTTCTCTAAGTTCGCGAAGTTCGTTTATACCATCTGTAGTAATCGGAAGATCTGTGACACCAATATATTGGCCGTTGAGATTGCCTTCCGTTTCTCCGTGACGGATCAAATGCACTTTATACGTACGCATTTTAACACTTCCCTGCTTTTTTAAGATATTTATTAGAAAATAATATTACAAAATGTATATTTTCTTCTTTAC
>JAZRGE010000108.1:0-1862 GCA_045644025.1 Acutalibacteraceae bacterium
TAAGAACTGTTTTTCCCACACCTGCACCGCCGAAAAGGCCGATCTTACCGCCCTTGGAATAGGGGCAGATAAGGTCGATAACCTTGATGCCTGTTTCCAGGATCTCGGTGGAGGTGGCAAGTTCGTCGTATTCGGGGGCGCTGCGGTGAATGTTCCAGCGCTCTTCTGTTTCGGGGGCAGGCATATTATCCACCGTGTCGCCCAAAACGTTGAAAATTCGGCCCAGAGTCTCACGGCCAACGGGTACGCTGATGGCCTTACCTGTGTCGGTGACTTCGGTGCCTCTCTGCAGACCGTCGGTAGAAGACATGGCTATGCAGCGGGCGGTGTTGTCGCCCACGTGCTGAGCAACTTCAATGGTGAGTGTGCCTTCGCCGATGGGCACGGTGAGAGCGTTGAGTATGGCAGGGAGAGAGCCTTTTTCAAAACGTACGTCTACAACAGGGCCCATAACCTGGGATACTATTCCTTTATTGTTCATCTTAGAACACTCCTTTAGGGAATTAAGAGCCGCTACCGGCTACGATTTCGGTGATCTCCTGGGTGATGGCACCCTGGCGAGCACGGTTGTATTGCAGTTGCAGATCGTCTATCATCTGCTGGGCGTTCTTGCCCGCCGAATCCATAGCCATTCTTCGGGCGGCCACTTCGCAAGCAAAACTTTCTCGGGCGGCCACTGCAATAAGGCCTGCCACATATTCGGAAACGGCGGCATTCAGGATGGTGAGCTCGTCCGGCTCAAAAACCACACCGCATTCAGCCGAAGATTCACCGGCCGTGAGGGGGAGTATCCACTCCACCTTGGCTGTTTGAGTCATCATAGAAACGTATTCCGTGCTCACAATGCCAACTCTTTTATATTCTCCGCTGATAAAGCCTTGGCAGAGCTTTTTGGAAAACTCCACACCATCGGCCAAGGAGAATTTCTCGGAAGAAACAAAGGGGCAACCATATTTTTCGCAGGCACGCTTGCCAATGGCAAAGATCTTTGCCTCGGGATATTCTCTCATAAGGCGGAAGATGTTTGCGTTGTAGCCGCCTGCAAGGCCCCTGTCGCCAGCGATCACAACAAGTGCCGTGGCGCCTTCGCCTGTGTAGGGGGAAAGGAACGGACTTTGCGAGCAATCGCTGCTGCTGCAAAGCAAGCCCACAGCTTTTTTCAGCGCCGCCGCATACTCCCTTCCCTTTATCATTGCTTGGTTGGCCTTTCTTATCTTGGAGGAGGCCACCAAACCCATAGCTTTGGTCAGGTGGAGTGTGGAATCCACACTCTTGATGCGGGTGCGCAACAATTTAATATTTGCACCCAATTTTTATCACCTCTGCAGTTCTTTAAGGGTTGCTCTGAGCTGCTCCACGTCGTCTTCCTCAAAGAAGCCTTTGTTGAGCCTCTCAAAGAGCTCAGCCTTTTCGTTCTGCAATTTTTCATAAAGTTCGATCTCAAACTCCGCAACCTTATTCACGGGCACGGAATCAAGGAATCCGTTGATCACGGCATAAATTATAGCAACCTGGCAGCCCACGGCAACGGGAGAGTTGCGCTTCTGTTTAAGCACCTCCACAATGCGCTCGCCAAGGGCAAGTCTGGCTTTTGTATCGGCATCCAGATCGCTTCCGAACTGTGCACACGACTGCAGCTCGCGATACTGGGAATAGAGCAGCTTCAGCTCGCCTGCGACCTTCTTCATAGCCTTAAGCTGGGCCGAACCACCCACACGGCTCACCGAAATACCGGGGTTTATGGCCGGCATAACGCCTGCGTGGAAAAGCTCTGTTTCCAAAAAGATCTGGCCATCGGTGATGGAGATAACGTTGGTGGGGATGTAGGCCGAAACGTCTCCTGCCTGAGTCTCGATTATGGG
>JAZRGE010000109.1:0-5625 GCA_045644025.1 Acutalibacteraceae bacterium
CGGCAGCGGGAGTGTTCTTGCTCTATTTAGCTATGTTTTATTGGCCTGGTGTTTCCAATGCAATTGCCACCGTGCTCGGCGCGCTTCTTCCACTTGCTATAGGCGCAATGCTGGCCTATGTTCTTAATTTAATGATGAGCTTTTACGAGCGCCATTTCTTTCCTAAAAGCCGCAGAAAAGCAATTATAAAGCTTCGCAGACCATTGTGCCTTACGGGATCCATACTCACTCTATTGGCCGTTTTGGCTGCGGTGGTTCTTCTTGTGGTGCCCCAACTTGTATCTTGCGTTCAGTTGATCGTTTCTAAGATTCCGCCTGCCTTTGAGTCGGCTGTGGAATATGTGGCGGGGCTTAATATTCTTTCCAAAGAAACTCTTGCTTATTTCCGTAATATCAATTGGGAAGGTATGATTGAAAAGGTAGCTAACGTGTTGTCGGTTGGCATTGGCGGCGCGATGAATATTGCTATCCAGGTTGTAACATCTGTGTTCTCGGGAATTATCACAGCCTTTCTCAGTGTTATTTTTGCCGTGTATATCTTGGCTTCCAAGGATAAAATCGGCAGTCAGGCCAAAAGAGCTGCAAGGCAGTATGTCGCTCCCGTGTGGTATCAAAGATTGGCATATTTTTTTAAGACCCTTAACGAATGCTTCCGCAACTATATTGTGGGCCAGTGTGTGGAGGCTGTGATTCTCGGCTCTCTTTGTGCTGTAGGTATGCTTATTCTCGGCTTGCCTTATGCTCCTATGGTGGGGGCTCTCGTGGCGTTTACGGCTCTTATACCTGTTGCAGGTGCATATATCGGCGCAGGTTTCGGCGCCTTCGTGATTCTTATGGATTCGCCTATGAAGGCTCTTATATTCCTTATATTCATCATTGTGCTCCAGCAGTTGGAAGGTAATCTTATCTATCCCAAGGTCGTTGGCGATTCGGTCGGCTTGCCCGGTATATGGGTCTTGGCCGCCGTTACAGTCGGTGGCGGCATTATGGGAGTTTTGGGTATGCTTTTGGCTGTGCCGCTGGCCGCCACAGCATATAGGTTGGTGCGTCACGACGTGCAGAAAAGAGAAAAGGCGGTTGCTGAAATGCAGCCCGAGGAAGTAGCCAAAGAAGGAGAAGAAGCGTAATGGAAAAGCTGAAAATAGTTATTGCCGATGCCGATACTGTTTTTGATAAGGATATCCATCCCGATATTTTTTCTCAGTTCGGTGAGCTTGAGGTGTGGGGCCTTTCCACCCATGAGGAAATTAAAGAGCGTATTGCCGATGCCGATATAGTGCTTTGCAATAAGACTGTTATCAATAAGGAAGTTATAGATTGCGGCAAAAGGCTTAAATATATAGGCCTTTTTGCCACGGGATTTAACAACATTGATATAAAATATGCCCGCGAAAAGGGCATTACCGTGTGTAATGCTCCCGGCTATTCCACCGAATCGGTGGCTCAGCATACCATTGCTTTTATTCTTGCGCTGCTGGATAGAGTGGGCGAGTATAATCAGACAGTGCTGGAGGGCGATTGGATAAAGAGCCGCACCTTTTCTTATTTTCCCTTGCCTCTTTCGGAGCTTTGCGGCAAGACGATTGGTATCGTGGGATATGGTGCCATTGGGCGCAGAGTGGGAGATATTGCCCGTGCCTTCGGAATGAAGGTGCTTGTGCATAATCGTAGCCGTGTGAACGATGCAAGCGTGGAGCAGGTTCCTTTTATGGAGCTGCTTTGCCGAAGCGACGTTGTTTCTATGCATTGCCCTCTTAATGAGGATTCCAAAGGCATTATGAACAAGGAGGCCTTTGCTGCTATGAAGCAGGGAGCTGTGTTTGTGAACACAGCACGCGGAGCTCTGGTGGATGAAAACGCCCTGAAGGTTGCCCTTGAGAGCGGACACCTGCTCGGCGCGGGTGTGGATGTGCTTTGCGTGGAGCCGATGACTCCCGATTGCCCGCTTTTTGGTGTGAAAAATTGCCTTATCACACCTCATATTGCCTGGGCAGGAGTGGAGACTCGCCGCAGACTTATGGGAATTGTGGCAGATAATATACATAATTTTATTACCGGCGCCCCTAAAAATGTTGTTAATTAACAAAACCGCCTTCCGAAGGGAAGGCGGTATTGATTTTAAGGAAAAATGTGGTATAATGAATTTAAGGGCAGAGCCCAAGAAAAGAAAGGTGTGTTTCCAATGAACAGATTTATGTTGAACGAGACCTCTTATCACGGCAAGGGTGCTATAGCAGCTATTCCCGAAGAGATTGCCAAAAGAGGATTTAAGAAAGTTTTTGTTGCCACCGATCCCGATCTTATTAAGTTCGGTGTGGCCGCTAAGGTTACTGATCTGCTGGATAAGGCAGGAGTAGCCTACACAGTCTATTCCGATATTAAAGCCAACCCCACTATTGAGAACGTGCAGAACGGCGTTGAGGCATTCAAGGCCTTTGGTGCCGATTCCATCGTTGCCATCGGCGGCGGCTCTTCTATGGATACTGCCAAGGCAATCGGTATTATCATCACCAATCCCGAGTATGCCGATGTTCGCTCTCTCGAGGGCGTTGCTCCCACAAAGAACCCTTGCGTGCCTATCATTGCCGTGCCCACCACAGCAGGTACCGCCGCTGAGGTCACTATCAACTACGTTATCACCGATGTGGAAAAGAAGCGCAAATTCGTTTGCGTGGATGCTCATGATATCCCTGTTGTGGCTGTTGTGGATCCTGATATGACTGCTTCTATGCCTGCAGGCCTCACTGCCGCCACCGGTATGGATGCTCTCACTCACGCTATCGAGGGCTACATCACCAAAGGCGCTTGGGAGCTTTCCGATATGTTCCATATCAAGGCTATCGAGATCATCGCCAAATCCCTTCGCGGCGCTGTGGCCAACACAGAAGATGGCAGGGAAGGTATGGCTCTCGGCCAGTATATCGCAGGTATGGGCTTCTCCAACGTAGGCCTTGGTGTGGATCACTCTATGGCTCACACCCTTTCCGCCTATTATGATATGCCTCACGGCAAAGCTTGTGCCACATTGCTGCCCACTGTGATGGCTTATAACGCCGATTACACCGGCGAAAAGTATCGCGAGATTGCCCGTGCTATGGGTGTTAAGGGCGTGGATGATATGACTCAGGCTGAGTACCGTGCCGCTGCTGTTGAAGCCGTGCGCCAGCTGGCTGAAGACGTGGGCATTGTCACTTCCCTTAAAGGCGTTGCCAAGGAAGAAGATATCCGCCAGATGTCGGAGGATGCTTTCGCCGATGCCTGCCGCCCCGGCAACCCCAGGGAGACCAGCGTGGAAGATATTGAGGCTATGTATCGCAGCCTTATGTAATTTAATAATTCAATCCAGAGCACTCGGCGCAAGCCGAGTGCTTTTTTGTTGCAATTTGAATTTTAGCGTGGTAAAATAATTTTATTAATGAAAAAGATAAAGCATATTGTTTTTTGGGAGTTTGTTATGAAAAGATTTGTTTCAATTTTTATTGCTTTGTTGTTGGTGCTTCTTATGTTGCCATTGTTGCCTTTGCAATCAATCGCTAAGGCTGAGCAAAGTAGCGATATAGTAGCAACTCCTGTTGAGAGTGTTGTTATTCCTGATTATGGCACTCGAAAGGTGGAAGAAGATTTTTCCGGATATGAGATGTCCTTCAATTGGAATTTTAATTATGGAAATTGTATGTGCTATTCCGGCAATCCTGGCGGCGCACTAGGCGAAAACGATATCTATATATCCAATAGTCAATTTGCTGTTAAGCCCAATTCCAGTGCCGTTGATGGTACAACCTTTAGGATAAGTATTAACGATCTCGATGCATGGAATGGCGATTGCAGGGCGTTTGCGTTTGATATTGATACTAGCGAGACCACATCGGCAAAAAGTATACACGTGTCTTTTACCGGTCATTATGATAATGGTTCCGGTGCGTATACCACCTCGGTTTTCTCGGTGTATGGTGGAACAGTCTATCTGATTTCAAGTGATGGAACAGTTGATAAGCGTGTGCTTTCTATCGACGATACAAATGCGAAAATTGATCTTCCTGCAGGATTTATCGGACGAATTATTATTCCGAGAAACGTAGTACGCCGCGTGTCCGGTGATCAGTGGCTATATGGCAATTATGAAGAATTTCAGTTTAATTGTGAGATTTTTAATTGGTCTGCGAGCGAAAACGGCGCCGCAATGTATATAGATAATTTGGCCTATTATCATGGCGATGATGGGCAATACGATTATGTTTATTATTCCGATTTGTTTTATGGCTATCCCTATGCTTTGAGAAATGATTTGTTCTTTGCATATCACCATGCCGATACCCAAAATGTGACCACACGTTTGTTTAACGATTATATGGATAGCCCTAAGTTTACATGGACAAATGTAAAAAACGCATGGGATATGTCTGTAGGATTGAAATTTATGGATTGGATCAAACTCGTAGGTGATTCTGTGGGTTTGACTTCTTATACGTATGAAGCTGCTTTGGATGCTGCTAATGTAGAATTGGCTAATAAATTAATTTCTCCTTCTACAATATCTGAATCCTATGCATCCTATGCTAAGATGTATAAAAAGGCCGAGAATTTTTTTGGATGGTATGAAAAAATCAGAAAAGCCATAGAAGAAAAATGGGACATTTCTATCGTCAGCGAAGAGATAATAATTGAAGAATACTTTAATATGGCTGCCGATGGTGAAATGTTCGCGTATTTTAGCGTTACACAGGTAAGAGAGTTTAAGAAACTGGTATGGGATAATCTTTCTGCAATAAAAAAGTGCTTTAAGGCCGGAGCAGATATCTTTGAAATGTTGGAAGCCGTTTGTACAGCATTTATGATGGAAGAATTCAGGATACAGTATGTGGATGATATTCTGAAGTATGCCGAAAAGGGAACTATGCTTTATGATGGATTAAGTAGATTGAAATTTCAACTGTCCGGTGGAGCACAAACCTATTTTTTGTTTAACTACGTTAATAAGGAACTTATATCGTTTGTATCTGATTCTATAACAAAGGCTATGGAATTGGGTTCGCCAACACAGCTTGTAATTGCTATTGCTGATGCTTTTGTTAATGTCACATTTGATGCTATGGAGATAGCAGATATTGACGATATGACAAAGCAATTGGCATTGCGCGAATATGCCGACGATCTTTATTACCTTGTGCGCGATGCATCTTATGGATTTGAATCTCAATTTGAATATACAGCGGTGGATAAATATGAGAAATTATTTTTAGCCTACACCGCTGCCACTGAAGCTGCTCTGGAAAGTTCCAAAGTATTGGCTCTTAACAGCAATATAAAGCTTTTGAACGACACAATTAATGAATATGCAGGCATGAGCCTTTATGACCATCATATCAATAACGCTAAAGAATACATGATAGGCATTCCAAACCAGGATAGAGAATGTGTGGATCATGGAACTTGGAAAGCGGGAAATATGCGCTTTTCAAATGGGTCAGACGCCTTGGAATCCGCAACAATTTATACAGTGAATGGGATGTTCGTCGGAAATATAACAGTTTGGACTGAGTGTTCACTAACCATACTTGAAAATGCTAATGTTGTAATAGATGGTGATGTGCACCTGTACGATGACTCTAACAATTCATATGAATC
>JAZRGE010000110.1:0-19512 GCA_045644025.1 Acutalibacteraceae bacterium
TGATACTATTGTAGACACTATTCTTTGCCTCGATGGCACAGAAGTTATCGGAGCCTGCTTTGCCGAATGCCTTTCTAAGGGCGATGTGCTGAGCATGAACGCTCATAAATCCATTTATGTGGTCACCCCCGAGAATATCAACGGAAGCCAGATGCTCTTCCGCGATAATATTGTGCCGATGATTGCAGGCAAGCACGTTATGGTTTTGGCTGTTTCCGTTGCGTCGGGCAACACCGTGAAGGCAGCTTTGGATGCCGTGCGCTATTACGGCGGCACAGTTTCGGGTATCTCTGCCATTTTTTCCACAGCCGAGGAATGCGGCGGCCTGCCTGTTCGCTCTGTGTTTGATCCTAAGGATCTGCCCAATTATGCCAACTATCCTGCCCACGAATGCCCCATGTGCAAAGCCGGTCAGAAGTTGGATGCTCTTGTGAATTGCCATGGATTCTCTAAACTTTGATATAAACAATATTCAGGGTGCTATCTTTGATATGGATGGCACCTTGGTTGATTCACTGGGCTTTTGGGATGTGCTCTGGGGTTTGATCGGGGATAAATATCTCGGCGGCAAACCTTTTGTTCCCACCGAGGCCGATGAAAAGGCCGTCCGCACGATGACTCTTAAAGGCGCTATGGAACTTATTCACGCTAATTACGGTGTGGCTGAAAGCGGTGAAGTATTGCTTCGCTTTGCGGATGATAGCATCAAAGAGTTTTATATGAACACTGTGAAGCCTAAAGACGGAGTGATAGAATTCCTCGAATCACTTAAAGCGAACGGCGTGAAAATGGTTGTGGCTTCGGCCACTGCACCACATCTGGTGAAAATATCAATGCAGAAATGCGGCCTTGAACAGTATTTTTCCGAAATAGTTTCCTGCGCCACGCTGGGTGTGGGAAAGGATAGGCCCGATGTTTTCTTGCTGGCTCTGGAGCGGCTCGGCACCGAAAAGGTGAAGACCTGGATCTTCGAGGATTCGGCTGTGGCTTTGGCCACCGCACATAGCATCGGATTTGCCACGGTTGGTATTTTTGATAAATATACCGATGGCCAGGATAAGGTGCGGGCAGCGTCTACTGTCTATATCAATGAGGGTGAAAACCTGCTCAAACTTATAAAGTAGGAAGGTGGAATTATGAAGGCACTTATTCTTAATTCCGGGCTGGGCCACAGAATGGGTGATATCACCAAGACCCATCCCAAATGTATGACGGATATTCCTTTTGAAGAGACTATCCTTTCCAGGCAGCTTAGGATTATTGCCGCTGCAGGTGTTAAAGACGTTGTGATGACAACCGGCTATTTTGATCAGGTGCTGGTGGACTATTGCTATTCTCTGGGGCTGGATCTTAACTACACCTTTGTGAAGAACCCTATCTTTGATCAGACAAATTATATCTACTCTATCTATTGCGCTAAGGACGTGCTTCGCGATCAAGACGTGATAATGATGCATGGCGATCTTGTGTTTGAGGACGAAGTCTTTGCCGACGTGGTGAAGAGTGACGTTAGTTGTATGACGGTGAGCAGCACTTTGCCGCTGCCCGAAAAGGATTTCAAAGCGGTGATGGCAGGGGATAGGATAGAAAAGGTTGGTATAGAATTCTTTGATAATGCTTTGTCTGCTCAGCCGCTTTATAAACTGCTTGCTAAGGATTGGAATATCTGGCTGGATGAGATTGTTGCCTTTTGCGAAGCGGATAATCGCAAATGCTATGCCGAGAACGCCTTCAATAAGGTGTCGGATAGGTGCGCTGTCTACGCTTTGGACGTGATGAATGCTCTTTGCGGCGAGATAGATACTCCGGAAGATCTGGAGATCATGTCTGCTAAGATAAAGGCCCTTTGAAGTGAAGAATAAAAGCCGAGGATCACCTCGGCTTTTTGAATTTTTTGCTTTGCTTTGATAGACAATCGAAAAAAAGTGTGATATAATATCCTAAATAATGTTGGAAGGAATGATGGTATGTCCAATATATGGCACGACGTTTCCCCTAAAAGAATCACACCCGAGGATTTTCTTTGCGTGGTGGAGATTCCAAAGGGCAGCAAGAAAAAGTATGAATTGGATAAGGAAACAGGTTTGATTATTCTTGATAGAATTCTCTACACATCCACCCATTATCCTGCCAACTACGGCTTTATACCCCGCACTTATGGCGACGATGGAGACCCGTTGGATGTTCTGCTTATCTGCGCCGAACAGCTTGAACCGATGACATTGGTTAGAGCCTTCCCGATAGGTGTTATCACCATGAAAGACAACGGCCGCGATGATGAAAAGATCATAGCAATACCTTTCAACGACCCCAACTACAATCACTACACCGATATTGATCAACTGCCCGCTCATATCTTTGAGGAAATGCGCCATTTCTTCACTGTGTATAAGAATCTGGAAAATAAGGACACTGTGGTGGATGAAGTTAGGCCGAGGGGCGAAGCCGCCAAGGTTATAGCCGAGGCTATAGATAGATATATAGATTGCTTTTGTAAATAAAAAAGCGGTGGGGGAACCTGCCGAAGGGAGAGAATGGATAGAATGGCGACAGCGAAGAAGAGAAGGGGACGCCCCCCGAAAAAGGCCAGCGCTACCGCTACCGAGCTTACCAACAGAAAAAAGAAGCCTAACTATGCCGCCAAGCAGCAAATTACTGCGGTGGTTATGTTCACGTTGGCTGTTTTTCTGCTCTTGGTTGTTTTCGTGGATGGAAAAAATCCCGATGGCAGCGGCAATTTGTGGACTGCTCTGCACAACTTTATGTTTGGCATATTCGGCATCTGCGCCTTTGTGTGGCCTGTGGCTTTAGGCGTTGTGGCTGTGCTTTGCGCTATGGATAAGCTCTATGGTTCTGTGGCTGCCAAGGTTGTGGAAGGTTGCGGCGCTGTTGTGCTTTTGGGTGCTGCGGTGAACGTCTTTATCGGCATACCTCAGCAGGTTGGCTTTTTCGGCTATTTGGGCCATTGCTACACCCAGGGCACCGTTCTTGCAGGCGGTGGCCTGCTGGGCGGTATTATGAGCTACCCTATAAGCGCCCTTTTTGGCTATACAGGTGCCTGCATCACAATATGTCTGCTGTTGTTCCTCTTTATTATGCTTGCAACCGGCACCACCCTTGTTGCCTTCCTTAAGAACGTTTTTTGCCGCCCGGCCAAAAAGATCGGAGAGACAGCCGAGCAGCTTATCCAAACAAGCCAGGCTAAGAAGAAAAAAGACGAGCCTCCCTTTAATATAGATATTGCAATAGATGAAAAGCCCACTATTGAGCCTAAGGAAGAGGCCGACACAGTGGAGAAGATACTGGAAAAGAAGAAAAAAGTGATTGAAAAATATCGCCAGTTGGATAATCCCGAGGCTGTGGATGTGGAAGTGGAGGATAATATTCCCGAGCCTGCTGCCGAGCCCGAGATTATAAAAGAGCCCATCGCAGAAGAAAAGGAGAGCGATTTCCCTGCAAGTGGTGTGGAGTTTGTGGCAGAAGAAAATGTTTATCGTTTCCCGCCCATATCCTTGCTGGCAGATAGCCGCTCGCCATCCAGGGCCAATATAGAAGCCGAAAAGCAGGCTGTGGCCGAAAAGTTGGTGGAGACTCTTCGGGATTTCAAGGTGGAGACCAAGGTGATAAATATTACCGTTGGCCCTGCTGTGACCAGATATGAGCTTCAGCCCTCGGCAGGCGTGAAGATCAGTAAGATCACCAATCTTGCCGATGATATCGCATTGAATCTTGCCACCGATGGTGTGCGAATTGAGGCACCTATTCCCAATAAGCCTGCTATCGGTATTGAAGTGCCTAATAAGGCAGTGAGCGTGGTGGGAGTGAAGGAGATAATCGATTCTCCCGAATTCGCCAGCGCTAAATCCAAGGTATCTTTTGCTGTCGGTAAGGATATCGCGGGCAACCCGGTTGTCACCGATATTGCTAAGATGCCTCACGGGCTTATCGCAGGTGCCACTAACTCCGGTAAATCTGTATGTATCAATTCGCTGATTATCAGTATCCTTTATAAGGCCACACCCGATGAGGTTAAGTTCCTTATGATAGATCCTAAGATGGTTGAATTGGGCAACTACAACGGCATTCCACATCTAATGGTGCCGGTGGTTACGGATCCCAGAAAGGCCGCAGGTGCTTTGGGCTGGGCCGTGAGTGAGATGGATAAGCGCTATAAGCTCTTTGCCGAATATAAGGTTCGCGATCTTTTTGCCTACAACGAGATGGCCGAAAAAGACGAAGAAATGACCAAGATGCCCCAGGTTGTTATTATTATCGACGAGTTGGCCGACCTGATGATGACAGCCCCCCACGAAGTGGAAGATAATATTTGCCGCCTTGCTCAAAAAGCCCGCGCCGCAGGTATGCATCTTATCATTGCCACTCAGCGTCCTTCTGTAGATGTTATCACGGGTATCATTAAGGCTAATATTCCCAGCCGAATTGCATTTATGGTTTCTTCCCAGGTGGATAGCCGCACTATTCTTGATATGGGCGGTGCCGAAAAGCTTATCGGCCGCGGCGATATGTTGTTCCACCCCGTGGGCCTTATAAAGCCCAAGCGCGTGCAGGGCTGTTTTGTTTCCGATAAGGAGATAGAGGCTGTTGTAAACTTTGTGCGCAACGATTCCAAGAATATGGAATACGATGAAGAAGTGATGGAAGAGATCGAGCGCCTGGCTGTTAAGGAAAAGAGCGCCAAGGGCGGAGAATCTTCCGATTCCGAGCCTATGGAGGGCTTCGATCCGATGCTGGGCAAAGCTATTGAATGTGTTGTGGAGGCCGGCCAGGCATCCACCTCTCTGCTGCAGCGCAGAGTGCGCCTTGGCTATGCGAGAGCCGCCAGAATAATAGACGAAATGGAACAGATGGGTATTGTTGGTGGCTATGAAGGTGCCAAGCCCAGAAGGGTGCTGATCTCTAAAGAACAGCTTCTGGAAATGAAGGCAAGGGACGATACTCTCTTTCAATGAGCAATAAAAAACGGGCGATCGGAATCCGGTGTATAATTCTGGGGTCGATTGCCCTTTTGATTTGTCTTGTTATCACTTTTGGTCAAGGCATAGGCCTGGGTTTTGTTCCTACCTGGGCGCAGATCTATGAGTTTTCGGGGCTTGGCGGAGTGGACAACAGCGATTATATGGCTGTGCTTGATGTGGGTGATGCATCCTGCGCCGTGATATGCAGCAACGGCACCTGCACCCTTATTGATACAGGCGGTGTGGGCGATAATGGCACGGCGGTGGTTAGATTTCTGAAAAGTCGCGATATTAAGCAGATAGATTATATGGTGCTCAGCCACCATCATGGTGATCACATCGGCGGAGCCGAAAAGGTGCTTGATAATTTTCCCGTGGGAATAGTTCTGGTGATGCCGTTGATGGGAGACGAAGAAGATTCTGAATTGGTGCCAAAAGTGATTGAAAGCGCCGAAAAATCCGGTGCACAGATCAAGAAAATAAACCAAGGCGTGCGTTTTAGCGCAGGGGATTTCTCTTTTGAGATTCTTATGGCAAAGAGGGATGCCAAGGAAGAAAACGATCGTTCGGCAGTGGTGCTTGCAGATAACGGAGCGCAAAATATGTTGTTTATGGGTGATGTTTCGGCCAAGGCGGAGCGGGAGCTGATTTCACTTTATCCCGATCTTTCGGCAGATATATTGGTGGTGGGCCATCACGGAAGCAAGACTTCAACCTGCGCAGAGTTCCTTGATGCTATACGGCCTGAATATGCGGCTGTAAGCTGCGGCACTCGTTGGGCAACCGTTCCCGATGGGGAAGTGATCTCAAGGCTTTCCGAATCGGGAGCACAGATTAAGCGCACCGATATTAATTCCAATATTTATTATTATTTTGAAGAAGGCGGTGTTCGTGTTGAAACCGAGCGATAAAATGATAATTATCGATAGAATCGAAGGCGAATATGCCGTAGTGGAAATTGATGGTGAAATGCAGGAGATAGAATTAGCGATCCTGCCCAAGGGTGTAGCTGAGGGCGACGTGCTTAAAGTGGCCGACGCAGGATACGAACTTGATAACCAAGCCAAAAAGCAAAGGCAGGCAGCTCTCTTTGCAAAACAGCGCAATCTCTTTAGCAAGTAATAAATCAAAAGGCCACCCAATCGGGTGGCCTTTTTTGATGCTCAAAACTTAGGCGTGGTCGGTAATGACTTCGTTGCGCTCGCGGAAGAGCAAAGAGATACACCAAAGACCTGCCAGACCAACCAACGTGTAGATGATTCTGGCAAATGCGGTGTCCGCACCGCTGCAGATCCAGGCAACTAAATCAAACTGAAAGATACCGATACTGCCCCAGTTGAGAGCACCAATTATTGTGAGCACCAAACTGATTCTGTCTAACAACATTTAACACATCTCCTTTTTAGGTGTCGCTTTTATTTTGCACACCCTTTTGGCCGTTTATTCATAAATTTTTCGGGAATATATATTTTTGAATCTTTTTATGGGGTGAAAAATAAAATGTATAAGATCTATTTATGCACGGATGATGATAAATTGGCAAAAAGTATAGCAAAGATTGCGGATCATGCAGGCGTTTGCCGCGTGGATAATTTGAATGAGCTTAGAGATGGTGGCGTGGTGATATTATGCAAAGTAGGAAGCAATCACGGCAAGGTGCCCGTGGGTTTTGTGGGAGTGGCGCCCGAGGATGATTCCGTTGCACTGAAGTTGTTGAGTGAAAGCCGAGTGCCTGCCGTGACCTGTGGGTTTTCTCCCACCGCATCACTCACTATTTCGGCCGTAGGAGAGCAAAGTGCTGCAGTATGCCTGCAAAGGCATATACGCACTCTTGGCGGAAGAATCATCGAAGAAGGGGACATAACGTTGAAAATTGCTAAAGGGTGGGATAAAACGGCGCTTATGCTGTGGGTGGCCGCAGAGTTGCTGGCTGGGGAGTGTGGCTTAACCAACTCTTTTGTTTGACATTACTGCCCAAAAATGATATAATTTAGCCTTGTAAACATAGCCGCCCGTGGCGTAGCTGGATAGCGCAGTGGATTCCGATTCCAAAGGTCGGGGGTTCAAATCCCTTCGGGCGGGCCAAAATAAAAACACCACCCCTCGCGGGTGGTATTTTTATTTCCGCCGGGGATTTGAATCCTAAGAGGGCGAGCAGCGTTAAATAAACAGTCCGGTGGACTGTTTATAGCTGCGAAGTCTGCAGCGGCTTGCCGCAAGGACGCAAGACGCTAGGCAAAGCCGACGCGGCTGTATCTCTTCGGGCGGGCCAAGAAAAGAAACACCTTTTGTCTACCGGACAAAAGGTGTTTCTTTTCAGCTAAATCCACCCAGTTGGGTGGGTGAAATCATCTTCGATGACGAAATCCCCTGCGGAGATGAAATCCGCCTCGACGGTGGATGGGTGGATTTAATTTCATCTGCGAAGCAGATTTCATCCGAGTTCACTCGGATTTCATCGCGCAAAGCGAGATTTCATTGAAAAACTTGGAAATATGTGGTATAATTATCATAAAGGAGGCGATAGTATGAGGAAAAAGCCGATATCTTTGGGATCTGCAATTGTACTGCTTGTTGTTGGAATATTGCTTGGTAGTGTTTTTACTTTTGGTATGCAGTATTGGAACACAGAGACAACACGGGAATCCTGCACATTGGTTGAAACTCAGTTTGTTTCTTATAAAGAAATTCGCCGACTGCAGAGGATTTCAATTATCAGGGAGATTGCGATTGATTGCGCTAACAAGGAACGATACTTTATTGACGGTGCTGCTGTAACCTCAGAATTAAGGGGTGCATTAGCCGCATTGCCTAAACAAGAGAATATTAGCATTTTAATTCACCCTAATTCCAATAATATAGTTGAGTTTTCAACTGAAGACGGGAATATTCTTGTATTTGATGAAACAATTGGCAAACTAGGCGAAGAAGCAACAGCCTTTCTCTTTCTAGGGTTTCTTATGTACTTTTGCTCTCTTGTGGGGTTATACTATATTATCTTGCATCTGGTATTAAGAAAAAAGATATAAAATAGAAAGCGCCGATGAGGCGCTTTTTTTATTGCAATTTGCGCAGCGTGGTGTATAATAAACTTGAAAAATCAAAGGGGTGGTTGCATTGAAGATTTCAACCGAGATTGGCTCTATTTCGGGCGCAATAGGCGAGGAAAAGGCTGTGGAGCTTGTGGCAAAAGCAGGTTTTGATGCTTTCGATTTTTCTATGTTTGCTATGTGTAAATATGATTGGGGCAAGGATATTGTTCTTCCCAGTGCTCATCCGCTTTCTTCGGGTGATTATCTGGCTTTTGCCCGCAGATTAAAGCAGGTAGCATCGGATAACGGTATTGTGTGCAATCAGTCTCATGCGCCTTTCCCCGTGAGCAATAAGGATATCCGCTCTTATCTTAAGCGCGCTATTGAGTGCACTGCTGAGGCAGGGGGAGAAATATGCATTATCCACCCGGACAACAACAAAGGCCCTAAGGAAAATGCCGAAATGTACTTCGAACTATTGCCCTTTGCAAAAGAGTGCGGTGTGAAGATAGCCACAGAAAATATGTTTAATTGGGATAGGGAAGCAGATAAGGCCATATTCGCTGCCTGCGCCACTCCCGAAAGCTTTTTAGCTCATCTGGATGCTGTGAACGATGATTTTCTTGTGGCCTGTCTGGATATCGGCCATTGCGAAATAATGGGAGATGGTGTTTCGGCTGTGCAGATGGTGAAGACTCTTGGCTCTCGGATTAAGGCCTTGCATATCCACGATAACGATAAGCACTACGATAGGCATTGGATTCCTTTTTATTCTCATATTGATTTTGATCCGATAGTGAAGGCACTTAAGGAGATAGGTTATCAGGGATATTTCACTCTGGAGGCTACCGTGCCCGGAATGGAACACACCGAAAGCGGTGTAGCGGATGCACTGAGCCAACTTTCAAGCGCTGTCCGCCGTTTGGCAGATAAATTTGAATCGTTCTAAAATAAAAGGCACCGCTAAAGCGGTGCCTTTCTTCAATCTTTATTTTTCTTCCAATCCACAATACCGATAACTCCGAGCACAACATAGGCAATAGCCAGGAGCAGGGTGATTGTCCATCTTCCAAGGGGCTCTCCTGCGGAGGCTAAAACGATATATGCAACAATGGCTGCAATGCCAATTACAATTTGAAATATGGAAGAAACCAAGGGCCAAATTTTCATAGCATATCTCCTTTGTTAGATTCCTTCAGCGTAGCGCACGGCTTCCATTGCATCTTTAGCATAGAAATCGGCACCCATCTTTTCGGCGTAATCCTTGGTGAGCACGGCTCCGCCGACGATCACTTTGCATTTTGGAAGCTCTTGCCGCAATAGCCTGATAGTAGCTTCCATTGCGGGTACGGTAGTAGTCATAAGCGCGCTTAAGCCAACTATGGGTGCATTGTTGGCTTTGGCGGCATCCACGATTTCTTCGGGCGACACATCCTTGCCAAGGTCTATCACGTTGTAGCCGTAGTTTTCCAGCAGAAGCCTCACGATGTTCTTGCCGATATCGTGAATATCCCCCTGAACGGTGGCCAGCACGAAGGTGTTCTTGGTAGCCTTTGTGCCATCGGCGGCCAAGGCTGATTTTATCTCTTCAAATGCACTCTTGGCGGCTTCGGCACTCATAAGAAGCTGAGGGAGATAAACTTTCTTTTCCTCAAATCCTTTGCCCACTGTATTGAGCGCAGGAATAATGTGCTCGTTTACAATGGTGAGAGCGGGGGTGAACCCAAGCATTTCTTTTGTGGCAAGCGCCGCCTGCTCGCGAATTCCTTTCACGATGGCTTTCTGCAGAGCCGATGCAAAATCTTCCTGCGTGGCAGTCGAAGGAGCCTGCAAAGGTGATGTGCCGGCACCAAAATATTGCGCGGCGGAGATATATTCGGCACAATTATCATCCAACCCTTTAAGAGCCTTAAAGGAGTGGTATGCCTTCATCATATCGGGGGAATAGGGGTTCATAATTGCGGCAGAAAGGCCGTTTTCCAGAGCAAGGCAGAAGAAGGTGCTGTTTATCACATCGCGGCAGGGAAGGCCAAAAGAGACGTTGGAAACGCCGAGAGAAGTGTGGCAGTCTAAATCTTCCTTGATCATTCTAAGGGAATCAAGGGTGGCCTTAGCGGCATTTTGGTCGGCGCTGATTGTCATTGCCAACGTATCAAAAACAATGTTATTTTTATCTATGCCGTATTCGGCGGCTTTATTGAGAATTTTCTTTGCAATAGCAAGGCGGCCTTCGGCTGTGGCAGGAATTCCGTTTTCATCCAGCGTGAGTGCCACCACCACGCCGCCGTATTTCTTCACAAGGGGGAAAACGGCATCCATCACGTTTGCCTTGCCATTCACGGAGTTTATCATTGCTTTGCCGTTGTAGTGCCTGAGTGCGCTCTCCATAGCGGTTGTGTCGGCAGTGTCTATCTGCAGGGGCAGGTTTGTCACGCTCTGCAGCTCACACACAGCCGAGCAAAGCATTTTTGCTTCGTCGATATCGGGCAGGCCCACGTTTACATCCAAAATGTGAACACCTTTATCCTGCTGATTTACACCTTCCGAGAGAATGTAGTTGATATCGTTTTCCAAAAGAGCCTGCTTAAATCTCTTTTTACCGGTGGGGTTTATCCTTTCACCTATAAGCAGGGGAGAATTGCCGAATTCCACCGCATGCGAATAAGAAGACACCACGGTGATATTTTTTCTCTGCAGGGGCTTTGGTGAAAGGCAGCGGCATCTTTCGGCTAAAACCTTTATATATTCGGGGGTGGTGCCGCAGCAGCCGCCCACGATCCGCACACCGTTTTCCACAAGGTTTGCCACTTCATCGGCAAATTCATCGGCCAAGACATCAAAGCACGTTTTGCCGTTCCTTATTTGGGGAAGCCCTGCGTTGGGCTTGAGAACCACGGGCACGGAAGCCTTGCAAAGAAGCTCTTCGGCCACACCGCGAAGCTGGGCAGGGCCAAGGGAACAGTTGGCGCCCACGGCGTCGGCACCCATACCTTCCAGCATCGCTACCATAGCGGCAGGGGATGCACCTGTCATCAGTTTGCCATCGGCCGAATAGGCGTTGGAAACTATCACGGGCAGACTGCAATTTTCCTTAGCGGCCAAAAGGGCAGCCTTGGTCTCGTAGCTGTCGTTCATTGTTTCTATAAGTATCAGATCCACCCCAAGCTCTGCGCCCAGGCGGATGGTTGCGGCAAAGATATTTACTGCCTCCTCGAAATCCAGATCGCCCAGGGGCTTGAGCATTCTGCCCGTGGGGCCCACATCGAGCGCAATAAACTTGGGCTGGAAGCCTTCAGACGTGCTTCGTGCCTCCTTGGCGTTGGCCACGGCGGCGGTGATTATATCCTTAAGCTGATCTTCGCTGAATTTGAGCAAGTTGGCGCCAAATGTGTTGGTGCACACTACGTTGCTGCCTGCAGCAAAATAAGCCTTGTGAATATTCACCACGCTTTCCTTGTGGGAGATATTCCAAAGCTCGGGCTGATGGCCTGCAGGAAGGCCCTGCTCTTGCAGCAGAGTGCCCATTCCGCCATCTAATATCACGATGTTTTCGGCTAAGAAATCTTTGAAATTCATAAAAGACACCTTTTTATAATTGCTGTTTAATGCCCATAAATGCGGTGACCGATTTTGTGGGCGACATTATAAGGCTTTCATTAAGCGCAAGACCTATCCTGCGTGAGCAATCCAAGAGCGAGAATATATCCTTTTGGATTGCCAAGGGCAGATCACCGTAGCCCGGGCTGAACCTGGGGCTTCTTTCTGTCCAATCGTTGCAAAATGCATCGCAGAGTGCTTCGATCCTTTCGGCACCTATAGCCTGGAGCATAAGGGCTCGGGAAGGTGATAGGCGGCTGTGCTTGGCAATAAGTCTATCAATCTCGGCACCCACCGTGGCACCGAAAAGCACAACCCTTTCATATCCCGAAAGGCTTTTGACAAGGGAAAAAGAAGGAACCGAAAAGGAACCGAAATCACATATATCGCCCGTTATGGAAACATCAAGCACTCGGTAGCACACGTTGTAGGCAAAAGCACCTTCGGATTCTCTAAGGCAGCTTTCCATAAGCTCCAGCACATCGGCAGAAGACTCACGGCATCCGGCATAGCGCAGGATCTCTTGCTTGTCTATGGGGGGCGGGGTTATGCTTTTGATAAGTACTGTGTTGCTCATTTTCCCAAAATATCCGAAAGATTGCCTTGAATCTTGGCGGCAACGTCGGGCTTATTCATAGAATATACGTGCACGTTGGTGATGCCGTTGGCATAAAGATCAATGATCTGATCGGTGGCGTAGGCGATGCCTGCCTGCTTCATTGCAGCAGGATCGGTTCCAAACTTATCCACAATGCTCTTGAAGCGCTGTGGCATAAATGAACCGGAAAGTTTAATGGCACGTTCCACCTGATTGGCGTTGGTGATAGGCATAATGCCGGGAATCACGGGCACGGTGATACCTGCTTCGCGAATCTTATAAAGGAAATTATAAAGAAGATTATTATCGAAAAACATCTGGGTGGTAAGGAAATCACATCCCGCATCCACCTTTTCCTTGAGCCTTTTAATATCTTCGGCTTGGGTGGCACTTTCGGGATGAACTTCGGGGTAGCATGCGCCGCCGATGCAAAGATTTTTATCGGCTTCTTTGAGTTCACGCACCAAATCTATGGCGTGGGTGTAATCCCATTCAGAACGGTCGGCATCCAGCATATCGGTGGGGATATCACCGCGCAGAGCCATAACGTTCTCGATACCTGCAGCGAGGATTTCGTTTATCTTTTCTCTAACAGTTTCCTTCGTGGAAGAAACGCAGGTTAGGTGTTCCAGCGTGGGAACACCATAGAGAGATTTAATATTCTTGGCAATATCCAGGGTGTAGCGGCTTGTGCCTCCGCCTGCTCCGTAGGTAACGCTCATAAATGCAGGGCGAAGCTTGGCGATCTCCTCTGTTGCAGAGCGCACACTTTCAAAGGCAGTCTCTGTCTTGGGCGGGAACACCTCAAAGGAAAGGGAAAAATTATTGCTGTTAAGCAGATCGGTTATTTTCATATCTTTGTCGCCTTATTTCCTTTATGTTTTAAGATATTATAAACCCAAAATATCAAGTAATCAAGTTTTTTTGCTTTAGCGGATAAAAAGGAGAAAATGTTGCAATATTTTGTTGAAAAAGGCGACTCGTTCTGCTAATATATCATATATAGGTATATTGCTTTTCGGAGGCTGTAAAAATGGGATTCATAAATTCTGCGGAAGAATATAAAAAGCGCATAAAGAGGGTAGTTATTTCCGAGGAGGAAATAAAGGCCGCAGTAGAAAAAGCAGGGAAACTGATCGATGATCTTTACGACGGCCGTCCCATATTGCTTGTTAGCGTGCTTAAGGGCGCCTTCGTCTTCTTGGCCGATCTTTGCAGGGCTGTGAGTGTGCCTTGCGAAATAGGCTTTATGTGTGCTCAGAGCTATTTTGAAGGCACCGTCTCGGCAGGTAAAGTTAATATCACCATGGATCTCACCCAGGATATAAGCGGTTATCACGTTGTTGTGGTGGAAGATATTATTGATACAGGCCGCACCCTCAATGAGATACTTAAAATATTAAAGGCCAGAAATCCCATATCGCTCCATCTGATGACATTATTGGATAAGCCTTCCCGCAGAGTTGTGGAGCTTAGTGCCGATTGGTCGCTGTTCACTATTCCCGATCTTTTCGTGATAGGATATGGCTTGGATTGCGGCGAGTATTATAGAAATCTGCCCTATGTGGCGGAGTATTCCGAATGTGAATAAGATATGCGCACCAAAGTCTTGGTGCGCTTTTTTATATATTGCCCTTGAAAAAGCGGGAAACTTATGCTATTCTTAATGCATCGGCAAATGCCGAATCTTTTTTGCAAAGGAAAATGAAATATGAAATTTATCACTGTAGAAAATTATCAGCAGCTCAGCACCATTGCTGCAAATATTATTGCCGCTCAGGTCACCTTGAAGCCCAACTGTGTTCTGGGCCTTGCCACAGGATCTTCTCCTCTCGGCACCTATGCCAAGCTGGCCGAGAAGTGCGATGCAGGTGAGCTGGATTTTTCCGATGTCACCTCTGTGAATCTGGATGAATACGTGGGCCTTGATGGATCTAACGACCAGAGCTATCGCTATTTTATGGATACTAATCTTTTCTCCAAGATCAATATAGATAGGGAAAAGACCTACGTGCCCAACGGCTGTGCAAAGGATCTTGCCGCAGAGGGCGAAAGGTACGATAATCTTATTAAAGAGCTGGGAGGCACCGATCTTCAGCTTCTGGGAATCGGCCTGGATGGTCACATCGGCTTCAACGAGCCCGACGACGCCTTCACAAAAGGCACACACGAAGTGGAGCTTGATCCTTCCACGATCGAGGCTAACGCCAGATTCTTCCAGTCTATCGATGATGTGCCCAAGAGTGCTATCACAATGGGTATGGGTGCCATTATGCAGGCCAAGAAGGTGCTTCTTATAGCCAACGGCGCTGCCAAGAAGGATATTCTTATGAAGGCTTTCTATGGCCCCATCACACCCCAGGTTCCTGCTTCTATTCTGCAGCTCCATAATGATGTTACAGTCATCTTTAGTGAAAACTAATAAATAAAGGAACATAATCAGGGCAAAGCATAGCGCTTTGCCCTAAATTTTTTTATTTGTGAAAATAGGCTTGTTTTTTGGCGAAATATGTGATAGTATGCTATAGACAAATCTGGATGAAGTTTGCGGGAGATGCGCTTGCGCAGCCGAAGAAGTAATACTTTCAGGCTCCTTTTGGGAAAGACCGTGAACAGACAGAACTTTGGAGAATCCCATTAAATTGGGTGCCGAAGGGGCAAAGCTTTAGGCTAATCTCTCAGGCAAAAGGACAAAGTGCAAAACATTATTTCATCTCTTAAGATGGATTTCGTTTTGTGCGGAATCCATCTTATTTTATTTTTTTGGAGGAAGAAAAATGATTTTGGAACAGATCGAAAAGATCAACGGCGTTATCAACGATTTTGTTTGGGTTAAGATCGGTTTGGTAATGCTTATCGGCACAGGTATTCTTATGACTTGTTGCACAAAGTTTTTTCAGGTGAGCCATCTGGCCCATTGGTGGAAGAACACTATAGGCAGCCTTTTTAAGAAGGAAGTTATTGCTCACAGCAAAGATAAGGCTTCTATTTCGCCCTTCCAGGCACTGTGTACTGCATTGGCCGCCACCGTTGGCACAGGTAACATCGCCGGTGTGGCCGCCGCTATTTGCATCGGTGGTGCAGGTGCTGTTTTCTGGATGTGGATTGCAGCCTTCTTTGGCATGATGACCAACTATTCCGAAAACGTATTAGGCCTTTATTTCCGTCGCAAGAATTCTAAAGGCGAATGGTCGGGCGGTGCGATGTACTATCTGCGTGATGGCCTCGGCTCCAAGAAATATTGCAAGTGGATCGGCATCGTGCTGGCTATTCTTTTCTCTATCTTCACAATGCTTGCTTCCTTTGGTATCGGAAGCATGGGTCAGGTAAACAAGATCGTTGCCAACGTGGCCGCCGCTTTTGATATTCCTGCACTCTCTTCCGTTCAGGTGCTGGGCGGTATCTCCCTTTATAACATCATCATAGGTGTTGTAGTTATGGCGCTCACAGCTCTTATCGTCCTTGGAGGCCTTAAGAGGATTGCCAACGTAGCCGAGAAGATCGTGCCTTTTATGGTTGTGCTTTTCGTGGCAGGCGGCCTTGTGATCATTGGTGTTAACTATCAGAACATAATCCCTGCAAACAAGGCAATCTTTGTTAACGCTTTCAGCCCCGAAGCTTTCGTGGGCGGCGGTATCGGTGGTGTCATCGTTGCTATGACCAACGGTTTCAAGCGTGGCGTTTTCTCCAATGAAGCAGGTCTCGGTTCTTCTGTTATGGTTCACTCCAACTCCAATATTAAGGAACCTGTTAAGCAGGGTATGTGGGGCATCTTCGAAGTGTTTGCAGATACAATGGTTGTCTGCACCATGACAGCCCTCGTTGTTCTCACTTCCGGTGTGTTTAATAATCAGACAGGCGAAATTGCCGAAGGCCTCACCGATGCTACCTTGGTGGGCGGCGCCTTCAATGCCGTGTTCCCTTGGGGCGGTATGGGTGCTAAATTTATTGCTATTGCAATGTTCCTTTTTGCATTCACCACAATCCTTGGTTGGTCTCACTATGGCTCCAAGGCTTGGGAATATCTCTTTGGAGCAAAGTCGGTTGCCGTGTTTAAGGTTATTCACGTTTGCACCATCATCTTCGGCGCTGTGATGACTTCTTCTCTGGCTTGGGATATTTCGGATACCTTCAACGGCCTTATGATGATCCCCAACCTTATCGGTGTGGTTGTGCTCTTCCCGTTGGTTGCTAAAATCACTAAGAACTATGTGATGAGAAGGATCGCAAAGAAGGATGTTGCACCTGTTCTTTCCTATGATGCCGATATCCAGGATGAAGCCGCTGCAAATCTCGATGAGTAAAATTTTTCTCCTGCCGCTTTTGCGGCAGGAGATTTTTGTTGAAAAAAGAATGTTTTTATGCTAAAATATTGATGAATTAAGCGGAGGTGTTGTTGTGAAATTGATGTTTGGAATGAACTCGCTTATGCCCACCATGATGCTGGTGGCTCTTATTCCTTTTTGCTTGGTTTTCGGCCTTATGGTTTTTGTGATCGTGATGAAATTCCGCCAGATAAGAAAAGACGATAAATCACCCAGGCTTTCGGTGGATGCTGTTGTGGTGGCCAAAAGAATGGAAGTTTCGGGATATGGCCATAGCAGAAACAGCAGTTTTCACACAACGTCAACTCGCACCACATATTTTGCCACTTTCCAGGTGAGCAGCGGAGATAGAATGGAACTGCATCTCGGCCCTTATGATTATGGTATGCTTGCCGAGGGCGATTCGGGAATTCTCGAATTTCAGGGTTCCAGATTTTTAAGTTTTTCTCGCAAATAATTAAAAGGCCGCGTTTGCGGCCTTTTTTATTGCATATATAGATCATTTTGGGAAACAATATTCCCGGATGGTGATAAAATGGAAACAGCAAGAAATATTATAACAGCGTTCCTTGTCGGCGGTGGCCTCTGCCTAATAGGGCAGATATTTATTGATTACACAAACCTTAAGCCTGCAAGAATCTTGGTGGCCTACGTGGTGGGCGGAGTGGTGCTCACGGGGCTTGGGGTTTATGAATATTTGGTGGATTTTGCAGGGGCGGGTGCCACGGTGCCTCTCTCAGGATTCGGATATTCTCTGGCTAAGGGTGTGGAAAAAGCAGTGGCGGAGCACGGCTTGTTGGGTGCGCTGGCAGGTGGGCTCACAGCCACGGCGGCAGGAATCACGGCAGCAGTGCTTTTTGGCGTGCTGGCAGCGCTTATCACCAAGCCCAAGCCTAAATCCTAAGGCAGATTCACAAGCTCTTCTGCCTGCAATATAGAGCCGATATCCACAAGCGGAAGGCCTGAAAAACACTTTATACCAAAGCCCTGCTTTTTAATAAATTCGGCAATTTCCTTGTGATTGGGATGGAGAGTGATGTCTCCGTTGAAAATAATATCATTTCCCACGGCACCTCCGCAGCCGCCAATGAAGCCGTGGTTGTGCCCGGGCAGGGAAATATCCCCTTGGGACACGAGCAAAACGTCTATGCTTTTCTTTTTAAGGGCTTTATATATCCCCATATCCTGAGTGATGAACCCATTGCCTACGGGCAGAAGATTGCATCGGGTGAAGCCTTGCCTTACATCAATTATTTCGCAGCCGATCTTTTCCGCTTCTTGGAGCAGGGAAGGGTCGGTGATTTTTATATTGTGTATAAAATATTTTTCGGTCACCACCGCGCAAAGGGCCGCACAATCGGGATAATTTGGCCCGGTGAGCGCGGCTTTTATAACTCGTCCGTCGGGTAGGGGGCAGAGTGCTAAATCGGCGTGAGAGCAAACGACGGCATAGATATCAGGATTGTTGGGTGTTGGCACGGCCTTTCGACCGCCTTTCTCTATCCATTCCGTTACTTGCGGATGTGCAGCGTGGGAAAGATAAACGTATTTCATTTTATTCCCCTTGGGTCTTGTGGATTTTATAATTTTTAGCTTTTATCATTTCGCAAAGCATAAATTCATCGGCAGGAAGGGTAGGGAACAACATAGCAGCTGTACCAACGGCGTGGTAGTAGTGGCAATCGGAGCCTGCGGTGGGGATGAGATTGTTTTCGGCGCAATAAGTCTCGGCCAGATCATTGTGGCTGTCGTGCCCGGCGTGTCCGTTGAATATTTCCATTCCGTCCAGATATAATGCTTCGGCAGGCGCGCAGGGATTTCTGAAAGGATGAGCCTGCACTATCAGAATACCGTTTGCATCGGCAAAACGGCGGAAATCTTTAAGGGTGCTTTTATAAATAAAGGGGGTTTCAGCAATCAATTTTGGGGAAATGCCCAGCAGAAGATAATCGTTGGGCGAATCCGGGAATCTTATTTCGGAGCCAAAATATATTTTAACACCCAGCTTCTCACCTGCATTGAGCGCGGCTTTGTAGCCTGCCATCAGATAATCAACACTTTCTTCCCAACAGGGCTTATCTATTACAGCGCTTAGATGATCTGTGATCACAATGCCATCGTAGTCGGCATCCTTATAAAGCTGAACTATCTCCGCCGCAGGCACTTTGCCGCAGCAACTGGATTCATCGGTGTGGCAATGAAGCTCAATCTTAAACATATTCCCCAACATAATAAGCATCTCCTTTTACTTGTAGTATATCACATAATCTTATTTAACGCTATGCATTTATAAAATAATCTCAAAAATATGAGTTCCATATGAAATACATAAAAAGCAGCCCACCCGATAGGGTGAACTGCCTTATGTTGGCGCGCTTGAAGGGACTCGAACCCCTGACCCACTGCTTAGAAGGCAGTTGCTCTATCCACCTGAGCTACAAGCGCTTATCTCGAACATTTTGAATTATATCACAGCAGTTTCAGATTTACAACAAGAATTTTTCAAAAGATACATAATTTTTTTAGATAAATTAGGGGCAAATGCAAAAAAACCGCAAAAAAGTGGCTGCTACGCAAAAAAATCTATTGACTTTTGGAAATCATAATATTATAATAACAAGGCTGTGATTTTTTATGGCGGTATAGCTCAGCTGGCTAGAGCATTCGGTTCATACCCGAAGTGTCGTTGGTTCAAATCCGACTACCGCTACCAAAGAGCGATAATATCGCTCTTCATGGCCCGGTGGTCAAGCGGTTAAGACACCGCCCTTTCACGGCGGTAACACGGGTTCGATTCCCGTCCGGGTCACCAAACACTTGATATCCGAACTAATCTATGAAGATGGTTTAGTTTGGGTATCTTTTTTTCTTATCAATAAGTAAATAGCAAAAAAGACGGTAGTAACTTTGATTTGTTACTACCGTCTTTTTATGTATGGTTATGAGATTTTAATCTTCAAGATATTTCATCCACATATCCTGCC
>JAZRGE010000111.1:0-14184 GCA_045644025.1 Acutalibacteraceae bacterium
GGGCAACCACGACTACGATTCTCTCGGCGGACGTCATTCCAACAAGTTCCAGGAATACTTCCCCATGAGCGTTTACGACGCTGCTAAGTGGGATGAATCCACATTCAAGCTCGGCGGCGCTTTCTACCCCGATGAATATGGCTACACTCCTGTTGATCAGGCCGATCTTGCTTCTGCTTATTATTATCTGAACGTTGATGCTGATGCCGATTATGAGTATATGGTACTTGCTCTCGAGTTCGAGGTAGGTATCGGCACACTCGAGTGGGCTCGTCAGGTTGTTCAGAAGAACTCCGATAAGAAAGTTATCATCATCACTCACGGCTACATGGATCCCAACGGCACAAGAATTCACCGCACCTCCAACGGCCTCTATCACGATGCCCTCAACTACACCGGCGGTGCCACAGGTGAAGACCTTTGGAATCACCTTGCAAGCCAGTACGCCAACATCGAAATGGTTGTTTGCGGACATCTCTCCTGCCCCGATATCATCACCAGAGTTGATAAGGGCGTGAACGGCAACGAGGTTCTTCAGGTGCTCATGGATGCACAGGGCCTTGATGCTTCTCCCGAGTGCCCCGTTGGTATGGTTGGCCTTGCCACCTACAATGCCGATGGCACAATGGTTTCCTTCAAGTATGTTGCCACTCGCGACTATCGCACCGATAGCGAAGCCGAAGGCAAGGGCGCATATTTCTATGACGACAACTCCAACGAGCTTGAGTTCACTCTCGGCTCCGTAACTGCTCCCTATGTGGATGGCACTATTGATAACGCTGCCAACATTGAGGCTCACGGTCTCTTTGCCGAAGGCGTGATCGTTCGTGATTTCCAGGGCTCCTTCACCACAGGTAACCTCTGGTGGGGCTCCAGCAACACCAATGGCAGCAAGTTTGATCACACCGGCCGTAAGAGGGAAGGCATCTCTGTAAGCGATTTTGGTTCCATTCCTTATAAGTGGGAAGCAGGCCGCATCCACAGAGCTCCCGTTGCAGAAGGCAACACCGTTTACTTCAAGGGCCTGCCCAACTTCACTCCCATCGATGGCGAGACTGTTCAGGCTATCTCGATCCAGATCGAGAACCCTGCAACCGTTGTTCAGTACTTTAGAATCTCTCTTGGCGTTCCCTACATGTGTGCTGACGGCCTTGAGGTTCGTAACTACGACAATAACTACGCTATGAGCACCAAGGTTTATCTTGTTGCAGCCGATGGCACTGTGACTGTAGGTGGCAACAGCACTTGGGCAACTACTATTCCTGCAGGTTTTGCAGGCACACTGATCATCCCCCTGAGCAACAACTACTGCCAGTGGGGCGGCACAAAGGGAAGCAGCAACTACATCTGGACTGCCGAAGACTTCCGCACCGAAGAAGCAGGCAACCAGGTAACACTCCAGTTCAACTCTCAGGGCGCTTCCTGCACCACCAATGATATCTATTTTGGCAACATTGCCTACCACACCAACCTTGGCGATGCCTACAGCGCACCCGTGCTGGATAAGAACGGCAACGTTATCAACTTTGTGGATGTTAAGGATGGCGCAACTCTTAATGAGTCCGATATCCCCGCAGCTCCCGATAAGTTTGGTATGAAGTTCGTTGGTTGGGCAAACATTGATGTTCCCGGCGCTGATATCTATCCTATCTACGAGAAGATCAGCGACAGATACACCATCAGCGCTACCGAAGGCACCGTGACCTATGCCCCCGGCCAGGATTACGCTCTCTTCAATGATAGAATCGTTGTGGAAGCTCCTGCCACCAATGCAGAAGGCGAAGCATTTGCCTACTGGACTGCCAACGGCGATATCTTCAGCTACTCCAACAGAGTTTCCTTCCTTGCATTCGGCAATGCCAACTTTGTTCCTGTTTACGGCGATGTAGCAGAAGCTCCCATCGCGTTCACAGACTCTGCTGCCACAATCGTTGCAGGCACTAAGGATGGTACCTACAAGATGCAGGTAATGGGCGCTGTTCAGGTTCCCGAAGATGTAACTGTTAAGGAAATCGGTATTCTGCTTTCTGCTTCCGCTATGGATGCTGCTCAGATGAAGGCAGGATACGAAGCCAACGACGGCACTGTTAAGAAGCTTGTTGCTTCCAATGCTGTTGCCGGCAAGCAGTTCACCTACGGTATCAACAACATCGCTGCAGGCAAGACCCGTACCGCTCTCACCTACGCTATCCTTAGCGACGACACCGTGGTTTACGGCAACACCACCTGCGTGGCTACAATGCCCAGTGCAAACTAAGCTGAAAGGAGAATAAAAGAAATGAAAAAGTATTTTGCTCCTGAGGCTGAGATCTACGAATTCAAGCTTATCGGTGATATCCTTGGCGCCAGCAACTACGATGGCGACAATATCGTGGATGAAGAAAGCGAAGATCCCTTTGCATAAGCCTATAAGCTAAACAAAAGCCACCCGAGAAATCGGGTGGCTTTTTTGCTGCCGAAAGGCAATAAAAAAGAGCCCCGCAGGGCTCATTTTATATTAGCTTTTCCATTGTGATCTTAAGTGGTTCCATGCCCATCTTTTTGTAAAACTCCATTGCACCCGGGTTTAAGCACCAAACGTTGAGCGTGATCCTGCGGCAGCCGTTATCGACCGCAAAGCGGTTTACATAATCCCACAAAGCCGTGCCCACGCCGCTTCGTCTTGCGGCTTCGTCCACACAGATATCGTCTATATAAAGGGATTTTTCCTTCTGCAGGTTAGGGGTGCTCGTTTCTTGAATAACGCAGAAAGCGTAACCCAAAACGTCGCCATCCTCTGCCACGAAAACAGGGGAAAGGGTGTCCTTCAAAATATCAGCGAGCTGATCGTTGCTGTATTTACGCTGCCCCAGCACAAATATATCGGGGCGGCCCTTGGCGTGAACGTCGTTCACCTGGTGAAGCAATCTCGCAAGGGCGGGGATATCGGCCGATTCGGCTTTGCGAACTATCATTTTGTGCTCCTTAAACTTCTATCACAATAGGATTGCGGTGCAATGCAGGCAGGATCCTGCCTAAAAGATCGGTTGTCTTGATCTTAAGGGTGGAGGTGTTGCGGCAGGGATGGCAGCGAACGTGCTCTTTGGCGATCACGTCCTTATCAATCACAAGCTGCACACGGCGGTTTATATCGTTCATAAGGCCAAGCACGCTCACCGAGCCGGGCCTCACACTCAAAAGGCGTTCCATATCCTCACTTGTGGCAAAGGATAGGCGCGAAACGCCCAATTTCTTGGAAACATCGGCCGTGCGGAACTGCTTGTGGCCATCCATCATCAAAAGATAAAAATCTGTCTTCTGCCTGTTGCAAAGGAAAAGATTTTTGCAGATCCCCACGCCGATCACCTTCTCTATCTCAATGCATTTATCGATAGTATCGGCCTCGCCGTGATCCACGCGCTGAAAGGGCACACCCAAGCCATCCAAAAATGCATAGCAGGTGCGCTCCACGGCATCGCGGGAATCAATATCGGCAGGGGTGCCGCTATAAAGATTAGGATCTATGTTCATTGTGCTGTTTCCTCTAATTTCTTGAGCTGGCGAATATCGTTGCCCAGGAACTGGCGCATTGTGTAGCATCCGATCAGCCTGGAGGAAACTCGGGGAGTGTATTTATCGGCAAGCTCTCTGAGGGAGAGATTGGTGTTTAGGATCGTGGGCAGCTTTTTCTGCAACCTTGTGTTGATAACATCGTTCACCACGGAAACCGAGAACTGTGTGGAAAACTCGGTGCCCAGGTCATCTATAATAAGCAGATCGCAGTTCATAAGTGAATCCAACGCGCCGTTTTCTTCGCCCGAAAAGCGCTCTCTTTCCACCGCGGCAATAAGCCCGGGGGCAGGGCCATAGACTACGCCATAGCCCTTCTTGATGGCGGCATTGGCAATGGCCAGGGAAAGATGAGTCTTTCCAAGGCCCACACCACCCAGAAACAAAAGGCTCTCGGAAGATGTGGAAAAATCGGCGGCGTATTTCTTGCAAAGGGAAAGTATTTCCTTCATTCTGGCGCGGGGGGAATTTTCGCCCTCGCCCTTTGCGGAGGAATAATATGTGAGCCGGAAGGAATCAAAGGTGCTTTCTTCCAGCGGCATTTGTGCACAAAGTTTGGCATAAAGCAGCTCACGAGCGATCTCCTTCACACAGCTGCAGGTGATGCCGTCCACCCTGCCTGTATCCTTGCATTTTTTGCAGGAAAACTCAGGCTCGGTGGCGGCGTTGGCAAGAATAGACTTGCGCTTTTCGCTAAGCTGAGCCGAGCGATCGGCCAGCTCCTTCATAAGCTTTTTATCTCCCGAAAGGGCCACGGTGGCTATCATAGCTCCGGTGGCGGCAAGTGCCCTGTCCAGCTCGGCAAGGGCGGAATTATCCTTATAAAGTTTTTCTTTTGCAGCTTCTGCGCGGTTGATGGCAGATTTTCTCTGGCCTGCCTTTATCTCCAGTGCGTTTTGCATTATCTCTCTTGGAAAACCCATCAGTCCTTACCTCCTGTCTGCAACATTTTTTCGGCCCAATCCATATCGGTGGTGTTCATGGCGCTGCTCTTTTTTTTGCGCTCCGCCTTCTTCGGGGTGGGTGCAACACCGGCAGCATCGGCCGAAAGATCAGCGGTGGTTTTAACACCGTTTTTATGCCAATTATCTATAATACCTTTAATATATTTCATATCAAATTTTGAAATGGAATCCACGCAGGCTTCGTAGGCGGCGTGCAGGATATCCTGGCCGTAGCTATATTCATAAACCCAGGTGGTGGCAAGTTTCAGCTCGTTGGCGCTGGGCAGGCGCTTTTCGATGCCCATGGCGCGGCAGACCTGCCTCCAGGCAGAGCGGCTCTCCTGGAGCTGCTTTATTTCCTGCTCGGCATCCGATATATCGGAAACACCTTTTTGAACCCACTGCAATGCGGTGCGCTCGATAAAGCTCACGTTGCAGGCGCCTTCGGCGGCGGCGAATTCCAGCAACATAATTATCACGGGGGCGGAAAGCCCTTCGTCGTCGTGCAGCCAGACCAACGTGGATGCCTCGTTTGCCTTAAGGGTGCGGCCAAACTTTATCTCGGCTTCTTTAAGAAGGAAGGAGACCTGAGCATCTTCCAATCCGCGGCGAGCCACCTCTTCGCGGCTGGGCTTGGTGGATTGGGGGCGTGCCGCAGCGGCAGCTTTTGCGGGGGCGCTTTTGGGGATAGGGCTGCCTTTGGTGAGAATGATACCTGCTCCCACCCAGAATTCCAAAGCATCCAGGATTTCGGCCTCGCTGAGCCCCAATGCATCGGCGGCTGCAGGAATAAGGATGCCCTCAAAGTGGTGGCGCAAAAAGAAGAGCAACACCCTGAGCTGGGCTGCTCCTGCTAATTTAATATATTTATCCACCACGGCTGTGGGCACGGGGAAGCCCGACATAAATATCTCGGGACTAAAGAAATACTCCACCCAAAAACAATCCTTTCCAGCGTGCCGAAACGACACAATTCGGTACTTCCCATAATACCAAAAATACCGCCAAAAAGCAACACACTAGATATTGAAAAAAGGGGAGGGGTCTGCTACAATAAATGGCAAGGAGGCCTGATCATGAAGGTTTACGATTTCGACAAAACTATCTACAACGGCGACAGCACCGCCCATTTTTATTTTTATTGCCTATCTCGCAGGCCCAAGATGCTTATCCATCTGCCTGCCACCGCTCTGGCAGGGCTCCGCTATCGCTTTGGCGGTATTTCCAAAACACAGTTTAAGCAGACTCTTTATAGATTTCTCACCTGCCTTGGCAACACCGAAGAGATGGTGGAAAACTTCTGGAAAGGTCACAAGAAGAATCTTAAGCAGTGGTATCTCGATTCCAAGGAGCCTACCGATGTGATAATCTCGGCCTCACCCTATTTTTTGCTGAAAGGTATCTGCGCGGAGCTCGGTGTGGAGTGCCTTATGGCTTCCAACGTGGATAGTGCCACCGGAATCTACGATGGTGAAAATTGCCACGGCAAGGAAAAAGTCCGCCGATTTTATGAAGAATATCCCGATGGCAGGATAGATGAATTTTATTCCGATTCCCGTTCCGATGATCCGCTGGCACAAATATCGGCAAAAGCCTTCCTTGTGAAGGGCAACAAAATCGAAAAATGGTAATAAAAAAGCACCCAAAAGGGTGCTTTTAATTTTGCCTTATCTCAGGAAGGAAAGAACGGTGCCCACAGGGTAATCATCACTTATGGAGTAGGTGACTACAAATGTGTTGTTGCTCTTTAGGGTGAGTTTCATTGTGGTGGTGGGATCTTCTTCGTAGAAGGAGTTTTTCACAATGATCTCGGTGTCGGTAAGTTCCATATTGTATGGCGTTTGGCCTGCGCCCATGCTGTAGTATTTAGTGCCGTTGTAGGTTATGTAGGTTTGGTCGGGGTCGGTCTGAGCATCCTCAAAAACAAGGGAAAGCATAAGGATGAACGGACCGTCTATGCCGCCTTCGGCGTGGAAGGAGAAGCCGTAACCCCAAAGCTCATTGCCGTGCACGCTGAAGTTGCCCGCATATTCTTTTTCGTAGGGAAGATCGGTCTTGGGATTGAGCGTGCCCGAGACTGCGGTGTTGTCGTTATCTTCGTCTTTGTTGTTGGAAGGGGTGTCGGGCGTTGTGTTGGAGCTATCGTTGTCGGGTTTGCTGCTCACATCATCGGAAGGGGTGCTGGAGGTATCGTCGTTGGTATCAAGGCCTGTTACCACGTTGAAAGTCATATCTCTTGCATCGGCTAAAGCTGCAACAGCGGCTTCGGCAGCATTCAGAATAGCTGCTTTATCAAGGCCCTTCACTTCTTCTTCCACAATAGAAAGTCTTATCTCGCCGCCGTCTTCAAGATAGCCCTTTTCGATGGCCCTTTCCACCATGGCCCTCACAGCATCGGCGCAGGCCACGTTTATATAGGTAACATTGGGGAGAAGCGCATTGCCATCGGCGTTGTTGCCTTTGGCGCTGATAACTTTGCCATCCTTATCCACCGTGAAATCGATTTCGGGATTAATTGAAACGCGAAGAATATAAGCGTAGTTGCCGATGGGCGAAGCAGCGGCAGGTTTGGAAGACGATTCGCCTTGATCATCCCTTTCGGTGTTGCCGCAGGAAGCGAGGGTGAAGATCATAACGAGTGCCAGAACAAGTGCCAATAACTTTTTCATAAAGACCACTCCTTAATTCTCCAAACATAGTTTGGATGTTTTCAAAGAGATTATATCACCCCAAAGATTAAATGTAAACATCAAAAACCTTTGCAAAAAATATGGGGGAAAATGAAAAATAATGCATTTTTTCTATTGCCCGCAGGGGCAGTTTGTATTATAATATACAATGTATAATTATATTATGGCAATATTGTGCCCAAAAAGCAAAAACGGGCCGCGCATTGCTCGTAAGGAGGGCCGAAAATGCTGATATTAGCTTCTCAATCTCCGCGCCGAAAAGAGCTTCTTCAGATGGCCGGATATAATTTCCGATGTGTGCCTTCCTGCGGAGAGGAAGATATGTCTCAAGAAGGCGGCGCAATGGAGCTCACCAAGGCCCTGGCGCTTGGCAAGGCAAGGGAAGTCTTTGCCACGCACGGCGAAGATATAGTGATCGGATCCGACACGGTGGTGGCTATAGACGATATGGTGCTGGGCAAGCCCAAGGATAGGGCAGATGCCAAGGCTATGCTCAAGGCTCTTTCGGGCAGGGTGCACACGGTGGCCACGGGTGTGGCTATCTGCCACAAAGGCGGCGAAGAGGTTTTCTGCGTGGCGGCCGAAGTGGAGTTCTACCCCTTAAGCGATGCCGAAATAGAAGCCTATCTGGGCACAAATGAATATAAAGACAAAGCAGGCGCCTATGGCATTCAGGGCTTTGGCGCATTGCTCATAAAGGGAATTAACGGAGATTTCTACACTGTGATGGGTCTGCCCATAGCAGAGCTTTCCCGCAGGCTTCGAAAATATGAAAAATTTATATAATCGGAGCATAAAAGGGAATAATAAAACGATTCGATTCAGACTTATTTGATATGGAGGAAAAGGGATGTTTACAAGAGATATCGGAATAGACCTTGGCACGGCAAACACATTGGTCTGCGTGAAGGGTAAGGGCATTATTATGCGCGAGCCTTCGGTTGTGGCTTACGACGTTCGCAACGATGCTGTGAAGGCTGTGGGAAGCGAGGCTAAGGAAATGATCGGCCGCACCCCCGGCTCTATTGTGGCTGTTCGCCCTTTGAAGGATGGCGTTATTGCCGATTTCGACGTGACTGCCGCCATGCTTAAAAGGTTTATTCGCTTGGCTCTTAAGGGCTCCTTCTTTTCCCGCACCCGTGTTATCATCTGCATCCCCGCAGGTGTAACAGAAGTGGAGAGCCGCGCTGTTTACGATGCCGCCAAGCAGGCAGGAGCCACCGAAGTGGATCTTATCGAAGAGCCGATGGCTGCCGCTGTGGGTGCAGGGCTTCCCGTGTGGGAACCCACGGGCAATATGGTGGTGGATATCGGCGGCGGCACCAGCGAAGTTGCCATTATCTCTCTGGGTGATATCGTCACAGCCCAGTCGGTGCGCGTGGCAGGAGACGATCTGGACGAAGCTATTATCAACTATATCCGCAAAAAGCACCAGGTGCTTATAGGCGAGCGCACCGCCGAGCAGATCAAGATTGCCATTGGCTCTGCCATCCCCTTTACCGAAGAGACTTCTATGGAAGTTAAGGGAAGGAACCAGGTGGATGGCCTGCCTAAGAATATCACAGTCACTTCGGGTGAAGTGTGGGAAGCACTTTCCGAGCCCCTGGCTCAGATCGTGGCCGCTATTAAAAGCACTTTGGAAAAGACTCCCCCCGAGCTTGCGGCCGATATAATTGATAGAGGCATCACTCTCACGGGCGGCGGAGCATTATTGCGCGGGCTGGCTGATCTTATCAGCAACGAAACGGGTATGCCTGTAACCGTGGCCGAAAATCCGCTGGATTGCGTTGTTATCGGCACGCTTAAAAAGGTGGAGAGCGCCACGTCTTTTGATACCTACACCTTCCGCCGCGGCAAGAGATACACCTAATATTCCTGAAAGGGAGAAAATATATGCGCTTTTTCTTCAGAAGCCGACAATTTAAGATCATCCTCGGCGTTTTCTGCAGCCTGCTTATAGTGGGCGTGGTGCTGTTTGCCGTGGGTGGCACTATGTCGCCTCAGTCCAACGTGCTGGGGTCTATTATGGCGCCTTTCCAGAAGGCGGCTGCGGCTGTTAACAATTTTTTTGAAGACTACAACACCGCGCTGAACGAAGGCCAGGAGCTTATGAAGGAAAACAGCAAGCTGAAATCCGAGATAGATAAGCTTAAAAACGAGCTTGCGGAATATCAGGAGCAGGCTCACAACGCTCAGGTCTATGCCGAATATCTGGGCATCAAGGAGCAGAATCCCGATTTCGAGATGCTGCCGGCCACCGTGCTGGCTCGCGATCTGAACGATCCATTCGGCACCTTCACCATCAACCAGGGCTCTATCAACGGTGTGAGCCTTTATGATCCCGTTATCACACCGTCGGGCTTGGTGGGCTACGTTTCAGAAGTGTCGATGGCCTATTGCAAGGTCACCACTATAATGGATCCCAAAATGAAGATAGCCGCTCAGGATAGAAGAACAGCCGATATCGGTGTTGTTTCGGGCACGGTGGATCTGGCGGAAGAAGGCCTTTGCCGAATCTATAATCTTTCTTCTGCCAATGCGGTGTCGTTGGGTGATTTTATTGTCACATCCGGCGGCGGAATCTTTCCCAAGGGCCTTATGATAGGCACTATTACCGACGTTCGCAGCGAAAAGACCGACGTTTCTATCTACGGTGTGGTGGAACCTGCCGCAGATATTGATGAACTGCGTGAAGTTATGATAATCACATATTTCTTCGGCCAGGGAGCCGAATCCACAGCTAATTAACAAACCTTTTGGAGCAATATTATGAAGCGTTCAGCCGAAGCGGCCTACCTGCGGTACATACTTGCCGGTGTGCTCACATTCCTTATCTTCATAGTGCAGTATTCGGGGCTTGCCACTCTTTCTTTGGGAAGGATGACGGCTGTGCTTGTGGTGCCTTCGGTGCTGTTTTGCTCTATGTTTATGGGAGAGATGGGATCGGCTGTTTTGGGGCTTATAATGGGAGTTTTTCTTGATTGTGTTGCGGCAGGCACCGTGTGCTTCAACGCCTTGTTTCTTATGGCGGCAGGGTGTGTGTGCAGCCTGCTTTCCCACTATCTTATAAACCGAAATATTTGGAGTGCTATGGTGCTTTCTGCCGTGGTGAACGCCCTTTATCTTTTCCTTGATTGGCTTGTTTTCACAGCGTTCTTCACCCCGGGCGCAGGCCTTGTGCTTTGGAGATACGTTGTGCCTTCCTATTTCTACACTTTGGTGCTGTCTTTGCCCCTTTATTTCCTTTTTGCCGCTATATTGAGGCAGAGAACAGGGGAGGTGAAGCGGGTTTGAGAAGAGATACCAAGCAGCTTTCCCGCCGATTGCGCGTGCTTGCGGCGATTCTTGCAGCCGTGTGCCTGGCCTATAGCATTCGAATGGCCGATATCCAGCTTGTGAGCAGGAACTATTATCTGGCTCAGGCCACCGATATCAACACCCGCACCACCAAGCTTAAAGCCCCCCGAGGCGATATATTAGATCGCTACGGCCGCCCGCTGGCCACCACCCGCGAGGGCTACAATATCACCCTCAACAAAGCATATCTGCCCACCGATAACAAGAGCATTAACAACACTCTTCTTAAGATCACCGATATTTTGGAGAGCCATTCGGCTGAATGGGTGGATAACCTTCCACTCACCACCACCTTGCCCTATGCTTTCAGCGGCACGGAGGAGCAGATCACGGCGCTTCGCAACCGTTTGGGTCTTAATCACTATGCCACGGCTGAGAACTGCTGGGAGACTATGGTGAACCGCTATTCTCTTATTGAATCCGATTTTTCCGATCAGCGCCGCATAGCAGGTGTTCGTTATTCTATGGAGGCTGCCGATTTTTCTATCTCCAACCCCTTCACGCTGGCCGAGGATATTTCGGCCGAGGTGATGAGTGTTGTATCCGAGAGCGCGTTTGCGCTTAAGGGTGTGGAGATCACGGTTGTGGCCGTGCGCGATTATAAGGATTATTCTCTTGCCGCCCACCTGATCGGTATCACCGGCCCTATTTATGCCGAAGATTGGGAAGCGCTTAAATCCAAAGGTTATTCCTACAACGATAAGGTTGGCAAAAGCGGCATCGAAAAAGCTTTTGAAGATCAGCTCAAGGGTGTGGACGGTGAGATAACCTACACTATCGACAGCTCGGGCAAGATAATCTCTTCCGAGATCACGTCTCAGCCCCAAAAGGGCGACGCTATATTTTTGAGCATAGATAAAAATATGCAGTCGGCCGCGATTGAAGCCTTCAAAAAAGCCGAAGATAAGCTGCTCAACAGGCCCGATACCAAAACCTTTTCGGGCGGTGCGGCTGTGGCTGTGGAGATCGCCACGGGCCAGGTGCTTATGTCGGTGAGCTATCCCACTTATTCCTTCGAAGACTACACTAAGGATTACACAAGCCTCACGGAGAATAAGCACAAACCGCTTTTCAACCGTGCTTTCAACGGTGCCTATGCCCCCGGCTCGGCATTTAAGCCTGCCGTGGCGCTGGCCGCGCTGGAAACAAGCAACCTTTCCCTTGCCGAATCTCTTCGCTGCACCGGTATCTACACCTATTATCAGGATTACCAGCCCCATTGCCTGCACGTGCACGGCTCACTGGATCTCACGGGGGCTATCTCCAAATCCTGCAACTCCTTCTTTTTTGAGATCGGCCGCCGCACGGGCATCGACGTGCTTAATAATTATTGCAAGAGCCTTGGCCTCGGCCAATACACCGGCATTGAGCTCAGCGAGAGCCGCGGTGTGCTGGCAGGCCCCGAATACAGCAAGAGCGTGAATAAGGTGTGGAACGAAGGCAATATTCTGGCGGCTTCTATCGGCCAGTCGGACAACGCCTTCACCCCCGTTCAGTTGGCTTCCTACGTGGCCACGATCGCCAACGGAGGCAATCGTTATCGATCCACCCTTATCAATCGCATCACCACCGCCGATTTTGCCACGATCAAGCAGTCGTCCGCCTTGGAACTGCTGGGCAACGTGGAAGTGAGCACCGATAATCTCAACTCCGTGAAAATGGGTATGCTTTCGGTTACTTCCGACGATACAGGCACGGGTGCCACAGCCTTCGGCGATTATCCCATAAAGGTTGGCGGCAAAACAGGTACTGCCGAATCGGTGGGCGGCGCTCACGGTATATTTATCGCTTTTGCCCCCTATGATAATCCTGAGATCGCCGTAGCCGTTGTGCTGGAGCATGGCAACTCTTCGTCTACTGCGGCATCGGTTGCAAGAGAGATTCTGGATTCCTATTTCTTTGCCGATACAGATACCGACACAAAACTCCCCAGCGACACAGTGCTCCCCTAATAATTTGCAGAAAGGATTGGTTTCTTGGGTAAGCTTATAGTTTTTTGCTCCGGAAAGGGCGGCGTTGGAAAATCCACCGTGGCAGCCACCTTTGCCGCTGCGGCATCTTCCCTGGGCTATCGCACCCTGATTTTAGAGACCGATTCGGGTCTGCGGTGCTTGGATATAATGCTGGGCGTGAGCGACAGATTGGTGTTTGATCTTTTCGACGTGCTGGATGCAGGCCGAGATATAGAGGATGCAGTTGTAAGCTGTGATGCAGCTGATCGATTGCACCTGCTTTCGGCCCCCGTTTCCAAATACGAATTAGATCGGGAAAAGCTGGTGGCGCTTGCCTGCCGCCAGGCCGAAAAATACGACTACGTGCTCATAGATTGCCCTGCAGGGATAGATAAAGATATGCTTTCCTGCCTGCCCAAGGAAGCAGGAATACTGATTGTGACAAACGGGGGAGAGATACCCCTCAGGGATGCTCAGGAGCTGCGGCGCACCATTGCCGCCAAGACTGATGCCCCCACCTACTTGGTGCTTAACAGGTTCTGCCTTAAGGAGATAAAAAAAGGACGAGCCTTTGGCATAGATGATTCCATGGATAAAACAGGTCTGCGGCTTGCAGGTGTGATCCCCGAAGATAAGAGCGTGCTTGATATTGATAGCCGCCGCTTCGGAAGATCCCGAGCCTTCCGCGCTGCCTGCAGGATCGTGAAGAGAATGGAAGGGCAAAACGTGCCGCTTCCCAAGAATAAAAAAATATAAAGGAGAAGGAATATGAACATTGCATTAATTGCACACGACGCCAAAAAGGAACTTATGATACAGTTTTGCACCGCCTACTGCGGTGTTCTCAGCCGCCACACGCTGCTGGCAACCGGCACAACGGGCAAACTGGTTTCCGAAGCCACCGGCCTGGAAATCAATAAGTTTTTAAGCGGCCTTCAGGGCGGAACTCAGCAGATAATGGCTCGTATCGCCTGCAACGAAATAGATCTGGTGCTCATTTTCCGAGATCCTCTCACCACAAAGCCGGGCGAAGCCTCCGAAGCCGAGGTGCTCCGCCTTTGCGATGTGCATAATATCCCCGTTGCCACCAATATTGCCACAGCCGAAATGCTCATCCATGGCCTTGAGCGCGGCGATCTGGATTGGCGTAATATTGTGAGAAACAGCTAAATTAAAGGAGAGATTAAAATGGCTGAAATAAATAAAGCGGTGAAGGGCACCGCCGACCTGCTTCCTGCTGATAGCTACAAATGGCAGTATGCCGAAAGAAAGATGATAGATATTGCAGGGCTTTTCGGATACAACGAGATTCGAGTTCCCGTGTTTGAACATACAGAGGTGTTCTCCCGCAGCGTGGGTGACACAACCGACGTGGTGCAGAAGGAGATGTACACCTTCGATGATAAAGGCGGCCGCTCTATCACTCTGCGCCCCGAGCTCACGGCAGGTGTTATTCGCTCCTGCATAGAGAACGGCCTTGTGGCAGGCACTCTGCCCTTAAAAGTTTGCTACGTGGGCGGATGCTACCGCTATGAGAAGCCTCAGGCAGGCAGGCTGCGCGAGTTCCATCAGTTTGGCGTGGAATGTATTGGCGCTTCCGATCCGAGAGCCGATGCCGAGCTTATTATGTTGGCAGGCAAGCTGCTGGGTGATCTGGGTGTTAAGAACGTGGAACTGCACCTTAATTCCATA
>JAZRGE010000112.1:0-7771 GCA_045644025.1 Acutalibacteraceae bacterium
TTTCTTTTTTTTATTTCACAACGCGGCAGGTTTTGATGCCGTAGTAAATAAAGTTTTCGATAGCCTTGCTATCTATCCTTTCGCCGCAGGAGACTATAGGCACGGCCGGTGGGCATGAAAGATTAGCCATAGCCAATATTCTGCCTTCCGATTGCTCGGCTGCAATCTCTTCCCAATCGGAAAGGGCAGCAACACGAGGGCTGAGCGCGGCATCGCATTTTGCCGCATCGGGCGGGGTGGTGCGGATAGGTTCTCTTTTTTCTGTGGCTAAAAGCACCTTCTGCAGCTTTTTTAGCTGGCGTAGCGAATTGGCAGGGGATAGCATAAGCACCAAAAGATCGCTATCGCAAAATTCACATTCAATTTTTTCTTTGCGCAAAATATTTGCAAGCTCATCGCCTGTGTAGCCGAAAGGCTTGGCCTTAATTGTGATCTTTAGCGGCTCATCGCCCAAAAGGGTGTAGCCATTATCTTTGAGCGCGGTTTTTATTTTTTGGGTGCGCACGGCAGCAGCGGCTACCTTGGCTGAAAAATCGGAGGCCAGCAGGGGATTGGCACAATCGAGTGATTGCATAATAAGGTAGGATGGGCTGGTGGACCCAAAAAGCGCAAGAGCCGCCTTTGCCTTATTCTTAAATTCGGGGTTGGCCGATTTGGAGATGTGAAGATATGCGCCGCCGGTGAGAACGGGCAGAGTCTTGTGAGCAGAATCGCAACACATATCTGCACCCAGATCCATAGGGTGGAGTGAACTGCTCAAAAATTTTAGGTAGGCGCCATGGGCATTATCCACCAAAAGCGGAACGCCGTGCTTGCGGCACACAGAGGAAAGGCCGGCCACATCGGAAATATTGCCCAGATAATCCGGGGACGTGATATAAACAGCGGCAGGCTTCTGAGAACAGGTGCTAAGCGCTTCATCTAGTTCGTTGGGCGAGATCTTGCAGGAGAGATAGGAATCTGTTTCCGAAGAATAAAGCCATTTTACGTCTAGATCCAGCAGCGCGGCGGCGCTTATAAAGGCCTTGTGGGCGTTTCTGCCCGCAAGGATATATTTTCTTTGCTCTGTGTGGCAACATACCGTTGCTAAATAAAGCATAGCACGAATAGCAAGGGAAGAGCCTTCGGTGGAATAAAACGTATCGGCACCGAAGATGCTGCCTGCGTTGGCCTCACTCTCGGCAATTATGCCGGATGCTTCATAAAGGCTATCGGCGCCCGAAATTTCGGTGATATCCATCTTTTCGAACTTACCACGGCCTTTATGCCGGGGCATATGGAAGCGTGCGGAATCTGATTTTATGTAGTTTTCGATAAAGTCCCTAATGGGTGTGTTCATAAAAACTAACCTTTCAATGCTCTTGCAACCGCAACCATAATGGCACATTCCATTCTCTTGCGGAACAATTTGCATCCGTATTCATATACTCCTTTTACAGAGCCTGTGGAGTGATAGGCGTTGGCAGCGCAACCCCCCGAACAATAAAGCCTTGCCCAGCAATCGCGGCATTCTTCGCGTGCATAAACGTTGCACTCGGCAAATTCGGCTACTGTGTCGTGGTTAGTCACGCCCTGCCAGACGTCTCCAAGCTTAAACTTTTCTTCACCGACGAACTGATGGCAGCGATAAAGATCGCCCCAGGGGGTGACAGCCATATATTCTGTGCCCGAGCCACAGCCCGAGATCCTTTTATAAATGCAGGGGCCGCCCTTAAGATCTATCATATAGTGATAGAATGTGAAGGGCTTACCTTCGTCGTCTCGCTGAAGCATAAGCTGAGCCAATTGCTCGTATTGCTCCATCACAATGGGTAGATCTTCTTCGGTGAGCTCGGATTTATCTCCGGGAGCACAAACAACAGGCTCCATACTAAGCTCGGAGAAACCCAGATCCAGCATCTGCTGAATATCCTTTAAGAAATCGGGATTAGCGTGGGTGAAGGTGCCGCGCATATAGTAGTTTTTTTCGCCTCTTGCGTTCACAAGTTTCTGGAATTTGGGCACGATTCTTTCCCAACTTCCGTTGCCTGCATAGTCCACACGGTACATATCGTGGATCTCTTTTCTGCCATCCAGGCTAAGCACCACGTTGCTGCATTCCTTGTTGGCAAATTCTATCACGTCGTCGTCGATAAGCAGACCGTTGGTGGTGAGAGTGAAACGGAAATTTTTGCCGTGTTCCTTTTCGATAGATCGGGCATAAGCAACCAACTGCTTCACAACATCAAAATTCATAAGAGGCTCGCCACCAAAGAAATCCACTTCCAAATTTCTTCGGCTGCCCGAGTTGGCTATAAGGAAATCCAATGCCTGCTTGCCCACCTCAAAGCTCATCACAGCCCTTTCGCCGTGATATTTGCCCTGACTGGCAAAGCAATATTCGCAGTTGAGGTTGCAGGTGTGTGCTATGTGCATGCAAAGTGCTTTCACAACGCCTGCTGTTTTAGCCTTCAGATGACCTGCCATAGGCTGAAACGTGTCTTCGGTGAAAAGCTTTCCTGTGGCTTTCAGCGATTCAACCTGAGCAAAGCACTCGGCAATATCTTCGGGCGAAGCGCTGGAGTGCTTTTGCTCCATTGCGGCCAGGATATCTTCTTTGCTATGCTCTGCGTACATAGAAATAATATCGTAGGCCACATCGTCTACCACGTGTACCGAGCCGGAGCAAATATCCAGCACGATGTTGTAGCCTCCCAATTTATATTGGTGTATCATAAAAAGTCTCCTTTGGGTATTACATAAAAAATGCCGCCGATACGGCGGCATTTTATTTAAGCATTACTTGCTTTCCTTGCTGTTCTCGCACTGCTGATTAGCGATACCGCAGCTTGTCTTGCAGGCAGACTGGCAAGAAGTCTGGCATTCGCCGCAGCCGCCGTTCTTAGCACTTTCGCAAAGATTGCCGGTTTCAAGAGTCTTGATATGTTCCATTTTCGTAACCTCCACTAGTTGATTATGGTAGAATTGTATCATTTCTTTTGCTATAAGTCAACACCGACTTGCGATATTTAGAGAATATTGCAGGTAACAGTATGCTGCCAATTGTTTTCCCAGGGGTTGGTGATGCGTTTTTCCTCGTTGCCAAGGGGTGTTTCTTCCAGCTCTTCGATAATATCTATCTCGCCGTTAAGATATTGTTCCAGCCTTTTGCGGCAGTGCTCCATTCGGCGCTGCAGGCCACCCAGACGGATATCCTGCACGTCGAATCCCTGGGGCTTGTTTTCTTTATGCCATAGTATCTCGAACTTATCGTAGTAGACCTTAAGTGCATTTACGCAATAATCGATATCTTTGGCACATTCTTCGAGTGCAGCCTTATCACCTGCTTTGTAAGAAGCTCTGATCTTCAGGCCCAATTCGGATTTTACTTTTAGCACATCGCAAAGAGCGGCCAGGGTATCAAATATGTATTGGTATTCTTCACCGTTGGCTTTCCTTATCATCTCGGCTGATTCGGCATATTGCTTGTTGCACTCTTCGGTGATAAACACATCCTGGGTGCTCATAAACAGGTCGTTGTAGAGCAGGGCTTTGGCCTTACATTCTCTGGGGCTGCCGTCGGCACAAAAATTTACTCTGTCCAGCGCCATAAAATCATCCCAAAGGAGGCCGAACATTTCCTTAAACTCGACTTTTATGGCATCGATATCTGTGATTCCCTGTGCGGCTCTTGCGGCATAAAGCAAGGAAGGCAGGAGCGAAAAGAAGGAACATTCCTTGCCGTTGTCGCCCCACATGGTGAAGAAAATATTTTCCACATTGTGATCGCGGCAGGCCTCCATAGCAGCCTTTGTGGCATCAATGGAAAACTGATTAAAAGGGGCGGGGCCGTTCCAGCTCCAAATACCTCCGGCAAACCAAATGTCGTTGTTGAACTGCATGTGGTTGTCCAGCATATCGTCGTACCGCTCCCGATCGGTGCGGTAGTAATCCCAATACACCAGATCCAAGCCCTTGGGAACAATTGCTTTCATTTCTTCGGGGATTGTCATTTTGCCGGCATAGCAGTTGCCTGTCATGATCAGGAAAAACATATCCGACCACATCATAGGTTTGTAGCCGTATTTCTCGCAAAGCAGGCAGACCCGTGCCAGGTGTTCCTTCATTATATCGGAACGATCTACCAGACCGTTTTTGTCCAGGAACTGCCCGCGGCCTATGCCGTTGGCTTCGTCCATACCAATATGTATCTTTTTGGTGGTGAAGCATTCCGAAAGGGTGGAGAAGATGTTGTCGATAAGGGCGTAGGTTCTTTCGTCGCCCACAGTGAGAATATTATCGATATCCATTATTTCGGCATAGTGTCCCCAGTGGCGTAACGCATCGAAATGAGCCAATGTTTGAATGCAGGGGATGCATTCAACACCTCTTTCGGCAGCATAAGCATCTATCTCTTTAAGCTCAGCCTTGGAATATCTGCCCCTGAAAAGGCCAAAGTAGGGCTCGTTGTTCACTTCGTAGGTGTCTTCCATATAAAGGAACAGGCAGTTATAGCCGATTTTGGCCATAATATCAATAAGCCTTTTTATGGAAGGCATATTCATCACCGCATTGCGGGAGAGATCGATCATCAGGCCGATGCGTGGGCTTTTATTGGACATATTCAACACTCCTTTCACCATACAAACAATTTATAGCATAGTAAAGAGGGTAAGTCAACAATATATTGTGGCATGGGAACTAAAAAAATAAAATAATATACAATTTTTGGGGGTTGACAAAAAACGACGCGTTTGATAGTATGATTATAGACTTTTACATGACTGACGGATTTCGCGGATCACCGCGGGGAAGTGTGAAAGCTTATATGGCCGACCGTCTGGGCAATTCAGTTATAAGCTGGATTGCCATTTTTTGTATATATTTCCGAGTTTAAGGAGGAACAGATATGGAACATATCAATTGGAACGGATTCAAAAAGAATCTTTGGCAGGATGAAATAAACGTGCGCGATTTTATTCAGTGCAATTATAGTGAATACAAGGGTGATGACAGCTTTTTGGCTTCTGCCACCGATAGGACTACTGCTCTTATGGATAAGTTGCAGGGCCTTTTTAAGCTGGAAAGGCAGTATGGCGGAGTGCTGGATATCGATACAGCCACTGTTTCTTCCCTCACAAGCTATTCTCCCGGATATCTCGATAAGGATAATGAAATTATCGTAGGTTTGCAGACTAATCGACCGCTTAAAAGAGGAGTGAACCCTTTTGGTGGTATGCGAATGGTGCGCCAGGCCTGCGAAGCTTATGGCTATAAGCTTAGCGATAAAGTGGAGGAGGAATTTCGTTATCGCACCACTCACAACGATGGTGTTTTTCGCTCCTACACCGAAGAGATGCGCAAGGCAAGAAAGTGCCACGTTATCACAGGCTTGCCCGATGCCTACGGCCGCGGACGCATTATAGGCGATTATCGCAGAGTGGCTCTCTACGGTGTGGATAAGCTTATCGAAGAAAAGCAGAAGGATAAAGCCGAGCGCGCAAAGGGTGTCTTCGGCACCGATCAGATCCGCACTCACGAAGAACTTTTCAGGCAGATCAAATTTCTTGGATTGCTTAAGGAAATGGCACAGATGTATGGCTACGATATAAGCCAGCCCGCCGGAAATGCAAAAGAGGCAATTCAGTGGACTTATTTTGCCTATCTTGCAGCCATTAAGGAGCAGAACGGTGCCGCTATGTCTCTCGGAAGGGTGAGCACCTTCTTTGATATTTATATTCAGCGTGATATCGAGCAGGGTGTTCTCACAGAAGAAGGCGCCCAGGAGCTTATCGACGATTTTGTGATGAAACTTCGTATGGCTCGCCATCTGCGCACTCCCGAATACAACGAGCTCTTTGGCGGCGATCCTATGTGGATCACCGAAGCCGTGGGCGGCATGGGAGAAGATGGTCGCACTCTTGTCACAAAGAGCAGCTTCCGCATACTCAACACTCTCTACACCCTTGGTTCTTCTCCCGAGCCGAATCTCACCGTGCTTTGGTCGAAGCAACTTCCCGAGAACTTCAAAAAGTTCTGTGCTAAGGTTTCAGCCGATACAGATTCTATTCAGTATGAAAACGACGATGTAATGCGCCCCATTTACGGCGATGACTATGCTATTGCCTGCTGTGTCTCGGCTATGAAGCTGGGCAAGCAGATGCAGTTCTTCGGAGCCAGATGCAATTTGGCCAAGCTGTTGCTTATTGCCATAAATGGCGGATACGATACCACCAGCGGTATGACAATCGGCCCCCAGATGTCTGTGATGGATGGGGATAAGCTTGATTTTGATGCTGTGATGGAAAGATATGCTGTGTATATCGAATGGCTCAGCCATTTGTATGTAAACACCATGAACGTTATCCATTATTCTCACGATAAATATGCCTATGAGAAGATTCAGATGGCTTTGCACGATACCGATGTGGAGCGCCTTATGGCATTTGGTGTTGCAGGCCTTTCTGTTGTGGCCGATTCGCTCAGTGCCATTAAATATGCCGATGTGCGCCCCGTTAAGGATGATGCAGGCTATATCGTGGATTTCGAAACCGTGGGCGAATTCCCCAAGTTTGGCAACGACGACGACAGAGTGGATATGATTGCCAAGGATATGACCCACAGAGTGATAACCGAGCTGAGAAAGACTCCAACTTACCGCGATGCTGTTCACACCCTTTCTGTGCTCACCATCACGTCCAACGTTATGTATGGTAAGCACACGGGTGCCACACCTGATGGCAGAAAAGCGGGAGAACCTTTTGCTCCCGGTGCCAACCCTATGCACAACAGGGAAGAAAACGGTGCGTTGGCTTCGCTCAACTCTGTTGCCAAACTCAGCTACGACGATTGCCGTGATGGTATTTCCAACACGTTTTCCATCACTCCTCAGGCTCTTGGCCACAGTGAGGATGAAAGAGTGGGCAATCTTGTGAATATTCTTGATGGCTATTTTGCTAAAAACGCCCATCATATCAACGTTAACGTGATGAACCGCGAGACCCTTATGAAGGCTTATGAAGATCCCGAGGCCTATCCTAATCTCACAATCCGTGTTTCGGGCTATGCTGTAAACTTTGCAAAGCTTTCCAGAGAACAGCAAAGAGAAGTAATAAGCCGCACGTTCCACGAGTGCGTATGATAAAGGGCAGAATTCATTCCTTTCAGAGCCTTGGTACGGTGGATGGTCCGGGAGTGCGCTTTGTGGCGTTTTTGCAGGGTTGCAATCTGCGGTGCGGATGTTGGCACAATCCCGATACCTGGGATGCGTTGGAAGGCACACTTTTCACGGCTGAAGAAGTGGTGGCAAAGGCCGAGCGTTGCCGAGAATATTTCGGCGAAAACGGCGGGATCACCCTTTCGGGTGGTGAGCCTTTGCTTCAGCCCGAATTTGCTAAGGAGATTTTCTCTCTTTGCCACGAAAAGGGAATAAACACCTGCCTTGATACATCGGGCAGCATTTTGAACGATATGGTTCTCGCTCTGTTGGATCACACCGATAGGGTGTTGCTGGATATTAAGTATACGGACGACGAAATGTATAAAAAACACGTGGGTTGCAGGCTGGAAAATGTGATGAAGTTTCTGACTGTTTTGCAAGAAAAGGGAATACCCACAACTCTGCGCCAGGTGATAATTCCCGGGCTTAATGATCGCGAGGGAAATATCGCTCGGCTTGGAGAAATAGCCTGCAGCCATTCCTGTGTTGATAAAATAGAACTGCTTCCGTTTAGGAAAGTTTGCAGTGTGAAGTATAATAATTTGGGTATAGAATTTCCTTTTGCTCATATTC
>JAZRGE010000113.1:0-16819 GCA_045644025.1 Acutalibacteraceae bacterium
GATCTCCTCTTCAGATACTAACTTAAAATGAATAATAACACATTTATTTTCGCTTCACAACCTATATTTTTATTTTTTTATTATATTTTCATTGTTTTCTTGATTATAGGAAATATATTTGATATAATCTTTTCGGTGATAATTATGTACTACATAGGTTTAGATATCGGCGGCACAAAATGCGCCGTAACCCTTGGGCAGACCAACGGTGAGCTTCCCGATATTATAAAAAAGAACAAGTTCCCCACCGCCGATTGCGCTTCCCCTCAGGATGTGATGGCAAGGATGCTGGAGAACACCAACTCCGTGCTGGATGAGAGCGGCCTCACCTACAAGGACATTGCCGCCATAGGCATCAGCTGCGGCGGCCCGCTGGATTCGAAGCGCGGAATCATTCTTTCTCCGCCAAATCTTCCCGGCTGGGATAATATCCGAATTGTGGAGTATTTCGAAAAGGCCACAGGCATTGCCACCTTCTTGCAAAACGATGCCAACGCCTGCGCAGTTGCCGAATGGAAATACGGAGCCGGCAAGGGCACCGATGATATGATTTTTCTCACCTTCGGCACCGGCCTTGGCGCAGGGCTTATTCTGGATGGCAGGCTCTACTGCGGCGCTTCGGATATGGCGGGCGAGATCGGCCACGTGCGCTTGCGTGAGGAAGGCCCTATAGGCTATGGCAAAAGTGGCTCCTGCGAAGGCTTCTGCAGCGGTGCAGGCATTCGCAAAATGGGCATTTCCGCCACGGAGGAATTGCTTCAGCAGGGGCAGATCCCTCGGCTATACGAAGCCGCAGGCCATGATCTTGCTAAAATCGATGCCAAGCTTATAGCCGAACTGGCCGAAAATGAGCAAGATCCTCTTTGCCTTAGCATCTATCGCAAATGTGGTGAAAGGCTGGGCGAAACTTTAAGCATACTTATTGATCTTTTCAATCCACAGGTGATCGTGCTGGGCGGAGTTTATATGCGAAGTCACAGCCTTTTGGATGAGCATATGCACAAGGTGATCGAAAAGGAAACCTTATCCCATGCAAGGAACGTCTGCAAGGTGCTGCCTGCAGGCCTTTCGGAAAAAATCGGAGATTATGCGGCGCTTTCGGTGGCCGCTTCGGAATATGAAAGGAGAAATTCAAAATGAAAAAAGAAGTAATGGCTGTTTACGAAGAACTCTTGGAAAGGTACCCCGATCTTGCTTGCTGCAAGGATCAGGTGCTGGAGGCCTACAATATTCTGGCCGAGTGCTACAAGAACGGCGGCAAGGTGCTCACCTGCGGCAACGGCGGCAGCTGTTCCGATTCGGAGCATATTGTTGGTGAGCTTATGAAAAGCTTCACCTTCAAGCGCAAGATAAGAGAAGACGTTTTCAAAAATCTTGAGGCTGCAGGCGAAATGGGTGTGGAACTCACAAAATATCTGGAAGGCGCTCTTCCTGCAATTTCCCTTTGCGGCCACCCCGCTCTCACCACCGCCTATCTCAACGATACCAACCCTCAGATGACCTTTGCCCAGCAGGTGTACGGCTTTGGTGTTAAGGGCGACGTGCTTATCACACTTTCCACCTCCGGCAACAGCAAAAACTGCCTCTACGCCGTGGAAACCGCTCGCGCTCTTGGTATGAAGGTTATTGCACTCACAGGCGAGACTGGCGGCAAACTTAAAGGTGTTTCGGATGTCACCATATGCGTGCCTTCCTGCACCACCTTTAAGATCCAGGAATACCATCTTCCCATTTATCACGCTCTTTGTGCAATGCTGGAGAATGAATTCTTTGAATACTTCCCCCGCTGATAATTCAACAATAAATTTAAGGCAGCACGTTTGTTCGTGCTGCCTTTTCTATATGAAAATAAATATTTCGCCGCTATAGAAATTTGCGTTACGTTGTGATATAATATTTACTGCTTTTATATTATCACAGAAGGGAGATTTCGCCTCAATGGATCAATACAATGTGATTGGCATGAGCTGTGCAGCCTGCAGCGCGCGAGTTGAAAAAGCTGTGCTGGGTGTTGAGGGTGTGATCTCCTGCAACGTGAACCTTCTCACCAACTCTATGGGAGTAGAGGGCACAGCAGATGAGGCGCAAATTATTGCCGCTGTGGAAAAAGCGGGTTACAGCGCCGCCAAAAATGGTAAGCCAACAATCAATACCGAAAACAGCAAGAAAACTTTTGCCGATAATGAAACTGCTATTCTCTGCAAAAGGCTTATCGCTTCGCTGGTTTTCCTGATATTGCTAATGTATTTTTCCATGGGGCACGTTATGTGGGGCTTCCCCGTCCCCCATTATTTTAATAATAATCCTATTGCTCTCGGCATTTTGCAGATGGTGCTTTCGGCCATAGTGATGGTGATTAATCAAAAATTCTTTATTAACGGATTCAAAGGGCTTATCCACCGTTCTCCTAATATGGACACGTTGGTTTCTCTGGGTTCTGCCGTTTCCTTTGGCTACAGCGCGTTTTCATTGCTGATGATGACTGTTTCCGATTCGCCTAAGTTGCTTCTGCACAATTTGTATTTCGAATCGGCCGCAATGATACTTGCACTTATCACTCTGGGAAAAATGCTGGAAGCCCGCTCCAAGGGCAAGACCACCAACGCTTTGAGAAGCCTTATGGATTTGGCGCCGAAAAAAGCCACTGTAATAAAAGGCGGAAAAGAAATTGTTGTGCCCATAGAGGAGATACACAAGGATGATATCTTTTCCGTGCGCCCGGGAGAAAGCATCCCTGCCGACGGTGTTGTGATAGAAGGACACAGCGCAGTTGACGAATCGGCATTGACAGGTGAAAGCCTGCCTACCGAAAAAACTGTGGGCGACTACGTGAGCAATGCACCCATAAACCGTTCCGGATATATTGTTTGCAGGGCCAACAGAGTGGGCGAAGACACAACACTTTCTCAAATAATCAAAATGGTAAGCGATGCGGCGGCATCCAAGGCGCCAATTGCGAAGATAGCCGATAAAGTCTCCGGAATATTTGTGCCTATAGTGATATTGATCGCTGTTGCTGTGTTTATTATTTGGCTTCTCTGCAATGCCACCGTAGGTTTTGCATTGGCAAGAGCTGTTTCGGTGCTTGTGATCAGCTGCCCCTGCGCTCTGGGGCTTGCCACTCCCGTGGCAATTATGGTGGGCAACGGCAAAGGCGCAGGCAACGGAATCCTTTTTAAGAATGCCACCGCCCTTGAAACCGCAGGAAAGGCACGCATAATTGTGCTGGATAAAACCGGCACCATCACCAAAGGTAAGCCCGAGGTAACAGATGTTGAGGGCGATAACAATTTAGCTGAAATTGCATACAGCCTGGAAATAAAAAGCGAGCATCCTTTGGCAAAAGCCATTGTTGCATACGCCGAAGAAAATCAAATTTCTTCCAAAATCACTACTGATTTTAACGCTTTCCCGGGTGGCGGAGTGCAGGCCAAAGTTGATAACGAAGCCGTTTTTGGCGGTAACGCCGATTTTGTGGGAAAGCACGCCGTTATTTCGGATAAATGGCTGGCACGGGCCAACGATCTGGCTTTAGCAGGCAAAACAGTTATGTTCTTCGCAAAAGGGAATCAAGTTTTGGGTGTTATTGCAGTAGCCGATGCTGTGAAGCCCGACAGTGCCGATGCAATCACACAGCTTAAAGCCTTGGGAGCCCGCGTTGTTATGCTTACGGGTGATAACAAACCAACCGCCGAGGCAATAGGGCGGCTGGTGGGTGTGGATGATGTAATATCCCAAGTGAAACCCAATGAAAAAGAAGCTGTCATTCGGGAATTGCAAAATCAGGGAATGGTTGCAATGGTAGGTGATGGCATTAATGATGCCCCTGCGCTGACACGGGCAGCTATCGGAATTGCCATAGGCGCAGGAACCGACGTTGCTATAGATGCAGCCGATATTGTTCTGGTGAACAGCAAACTATCGGACGTACCTGCAGCTATCAGATTGAGCCGTGCCGTGCTAAAGATAATCCACCAAAATTTGTTTTGGGCCTTTGCCTATAACGTTATTTGCATACCCGTAGCTGCAGGAGCATTTGCCTGGGCGGGGCTAACCTTGAATCCCATGATCGGTGCCGCTGCCATGAGCTTATCTAGTTTCTGCGTTGTTTCAAATGCACTTAGGATAAATCTTTGCAATATTTATGCAAAAAAGGATAAACCGCAAAATTTCGGAAAAGAGGATCTCACTATGGAAAAAACTATGAAGATCGAGGGTATGATGTGCCCTCATTGCGAAGCAAGAGTAAAGAAGATTCTTGAAGAAACAGAAGGCGTGAAGGAAGCTGTTGTAAGCCACACCGATGGAACAGCAATTGTGAAAATGAGTGCTTGTGTTTCCGATGATATTCTCTCTAAAATTATCACCGACAATGGCTATAAAGTGGTTGAAATAAAATAAATTTTGCCTTTGAAAGGAGATCATATGAAGGAGCTTATCGGTCTTTTTCTCACATTTGCCAAGATAGGCGTTGTCACCTTCGGTGGGGGCTACGCTATGCTGCCCATATTATCCCGCGAATTGGTAGAAAAGCGCGGTTGGATCACCGAAGAAGAGCTTGCTGATTATTTTGCCGTGGGCCAATGCACCCCCGGTGTGATTGCTGTGAACACCGCCACCTTTGTGGGCTTTAAGCGCAAGGGCACTTTAGGCGGCGTGGTGGCCACTCTGGGTGTTGTCTTCCCTTCCCTTATAATCATCTGCCTTATAGCCGCGGTGCTTATGGGCTTTGCCGATAACGAATACGTGAAACACGCATTTGCGGGCATCCGTGTGGCTGTGTGCGCCCTTATTTTAAGCGCATTCTTAAAGCTTTTGAAAAAATCCGTTATCGATTGGATCGGCGCCGTAATATTCTGTGCTGTCACAATCCTTTCGGTAATTTTTTCCGTATCCCCCGTTATATTCGTGCTGGTATCGGCAGTTCTGGGTATAGCAATTAAATGCTTGGGAGGTGCCAAAAAATGATATTTTTAAGGCTCTTCCTTGAATTCTTCAAAATCGGTCTTTTTGCCGTGGGCGGCGGTATGGCCACCCTCCCCTTCCTATATAGGCTCTCGGAAGCAACCGGTTGGTTCACCCCCGAAGCTTTGGCAGATATGGTGGCCGTTTCGGAATCCACCCCCGGCCCCATTGGTGTGAATATGGCCACCTACGTAGGCTTCACATCGGGTTCTCAAAGTTCCCTTGGCTTTTTCGGTTCCCTTTTGGGAGCGCTGGTTGCCACACTGGGGCTGATCACACCGTCTGTGATAATTATAATCATTATTGCAGGTTTTCTGAAAAAATTCAGCGAGAACAAATTCGTTACATCCGCATTCTATGGCATCCGCCCTGCCGCCGTGGCAATGGTTCTCTCGGCGCTGCTGCTGCTTAGCCGCACTGTCTTCTTAAATCTGCCTCAAAACATAGCAGATTTCTCCCTTGCAGGCTCTGTGAACTGGATTGCCGTGGGTTTGGGATTGCTTGTGTTCATACTCACTACGCGCCTTAAAAAAGTGCATCCCATAGCCTTTATTGCTCTCGGTGCCGTTGCAGGAATATTGTTTGGACTATAAAAAAAAGCCCCTATCTCCTCGGAGATAGGGGTTTTCATTTACCATCCTTTATATCTGCGGCGGCGCTTGCGGTGATTTCTGTTCAGGATAATCACCGAAACTATAAAGGCCAATATCACCACGCCTATAGCGATAAGCACACCGATAAAATACCAGGAAGAAACGACGTTTTCCACCATTCGGCCAAATGCCAGCATGCCATCCTTCTTCACATCCTGGGCAGCAACCACTTCCACGGTGCCCAGCTTTTCGCCCGCATAATAATAAGTGGCAAAGCCCATATGCTGGCCCTTGGAAACAGGGGCATCCACCACGTCGGCTGTGAGCTGAACCTCCACCGTGATCGTGGAAGCATCTGAAGCCTTGGGAAGCATATACATGAACTCTTCCTTGGGCATCACACCCACGTAATCGGTCTCAGAAGAAAGTTCCACCTTAACTTCGCCCACCGGCTTGCCTGCCGTGGTAACCGATTTATATTCAAATGTGGAAAAAGCCCACTCGAAAAGTGTTCTTGTTTCCTTAAAATCATTGCGGATCCTATTTCCGTTGGCATCCTTATTGGGGCAGTTCATCACTATGCAGAGATAATTATATCCGTTCTTAAAAGCGGTGCTTATAAGGCAACGGCCTGCCTGATCGGTGAAACCCGTTTTCACGCCTGAAGCGTATTTATAAAAATACGAAGGATAGGAAGGATCTATAAGAAAATTTGTGGTGGAAAGCAGACGTGTGCCATACATATTTGTGGCGGGCACGGTGTATCTTGCAAGGGATGTTATCTCCTTTATTTCGGGGAACGAAAGCGCATATTTTGCAAGGGTGTACATATCGTTCACGGTAGAATAATGATTATCATGGTGCAGGCCGTGGGTATTCTCAAAATGAGTGCCTGCCATACCAAGCTGGGCAGCCTTGGCGTTCATAAGCTCCACAAAATCGTCCTCACTTGCGGCATAGTGCCTGGCCACAGCCTCGCAAGCATCGGCAGCTGATGAAATAAGAATTATATAAAGCATCTGGCGGGCAGAGATCTTCTCACCCGGCTGGAGATGTGCCACCACAAGCCCTGTGCCCAGCACGCTGTTCACCGCTTCCTTGCTCACGGTTATCACTTCGGCATCGAGATCCGGTGTGTTTTCCATGATTATCACCGCTGTCATCAATTTGGTGAGAGAGGCGGGAAACAGGCGCTTATCTGCGTTCTTACTGTAGATCACAATATCCGTGTCTGTATTCACAAGCAATGCACCTTCGGCGGTGATTTCGAAATCCGGCTTGTAGGCCGAAGCGGGAACAACGCATATCGAAATAAGGAAAATTGCGGAAAATAATAAAATTATTATTTTTTTCATAGAAATCTCTCCGAAGATGTTGTATTATGTACAAAGTAAGTATATCATTAAAGAAGAAATAATAAAAGAGTTTTTTTGATTTTGGGGGTGAGAATCTTGATATATGTTACAGGTGATATGCACGGCGATGAATCCCGCCTTTACGACCGATACTGGCGCCGATTAAAAGCAGGCGATACTTTAATTATCTGCGGCGATTTCGGTTTTATGTGGGATGGCTCCAAGCAGGAGCAACAGGTGCTGGAATATCTGGGTTCCCGCAAATTCACTGTCTGCTTTTTAGACGGCACCCACGAAAACTATCAGATGCTCAACTCCTGCCGGCAAACCATATGGAAAGGCGGTCGTGTGCACCGAATCTGCGGAAACCTTTTCCACTTGATGCGCGGCCAGGTCTTTAATATAGACGGCACCAAAATATTCACCTTCGGCGGCGGTGAGAGCCTTAACATAAGCGATAGAATGGAGCAAGGGCGTTGGTGGCGAGAGGAATTCCCTTCTTCGGCAGAGTTTATGGAAGGAATCCGCAATCTGGAGATAAACGGCGGAAAGGTGGATTATGTGTTCACCCACGAGCCGCCATCGGTGCTTAAAAGTTCTATGCTTTTGCGCCGCGGAAAAATGGACAGTGTGAACAAACTGGGCGGTTATTTGGAAGAAATCTCCCGCTCGCTGGAATTCAAGCACTGGTACTTCGGTTCCATGCACGAAGATAGGCTTATAACCCCATCTTATTCGGCGGTTTACCGCAAAATTGTACCCGTGGGAAAATTCCCCAAAATACATAAAATATAACAGCCTAAAAGCAGCAAAAACTATTGCAGTTTTTGCTGCTTTGCGTTATAATTAAGGTGTATAATTATTTGCTGAAAGGGTGGCAGGATATGAAACTTCGATTGCTGTGTATTTTATTGGTCTGCTTATTGTTGGCGCCTATTGTTTCATCCTGCAATTATATCAATTTCAACACCGAAGAGCTTATGAATCCACCCAAGCCCGCGGGCGAGCTTTACGATATTCAGCGCGCTCTGGAGGATTCTGTTTCGGGGGATATTCAGCTTAAATATCCCACCACGGGAGAACATCGCTCAGCCTTCACCATGGTGGATCTGAACGGAGATTCGGTTGATGAAGTGGTGGCGTTTTATCTCACCGCCGCCAACACGCAAAACGTTTCGCTTCATATTGGCCTTATCGTGAACCAAGGCGGCAAATGGGTGCACAGCGGTGATATCCCCGTTTCGGCCAGCGATGTGGAATCTTTAAGCTTTGCCGATATGAATGGAGACGGCAAATTGGAAATACTTGTGGGCTGGGCTATGTACACCCAAGTAGACCGAGTTGTATGCGCCTATTCGGCCGATGGATTTAAGCTTTCCGGCCGCCTTTCTGAGCCGTTCACAAAATTTATCACCTGTGATATGAACGCCAACGGCCGTGATGAATTGCTGATAATATATCAGAATCAGCTGGAAAAGACGGCTGTAGCCAAGCTTTTTGAACTATCCGACGATGGCATTATGGCTTTGGGCTCAGCACAGATGGATATCAACACGATAAGCTATTCGGAGCCCATAAAGATTACCGATAAAGCGGGCAAGGAATCCATTCTGCTGGATGCCACCAAGGCCGATGGTATGATAACCGAAGTACTTACCTACGACGAATACCTGCGCAATCCCTGCATTGCCCCGGAAGACAACACCAACCTGCTCACATTCCGCCCGTCTTCCATCGCAATGTACGATATAGATGGAGACGCTATCCCCGAAATACCGTGCCAAACTCTTTTCCTTCCCGAGGATACCCGAGTTGGTGCCGAAGCAGTTTATCTCACTAAGTGGCTAAACTACAGCGAGGGTCAATTCAAGAATAAGCTGAACGCCCTGATGAACTACTCCGACGGATACTACCTAAACGTTCCAAATAACTGGCCGGGTAACATTACCGTGATGAGAAACACCGAGCAAAGAATACGCACCTTTGCCCTTTACGATAAAAAGCAAGGTGTAGTTTCCTCGGAAATACTGAAAATTCAGGTTGTGGCCAAGGCCGATTACGAGGCTAACGCTCAAAACTACGGTTCCATTCTTTTGGCCGAGCGCGAAGGATATCTCTACATCGCATCCATAAGCGCTGTGGGAAGTAAGCAAGATATCACAGAAGCACAGCTTAGAGATATGTTTATTCTGTTTTAATAAACTGTTCATATGAAGGAGAAGTAATATGAAAAGGATACTTGTTGTTGAAGACGAAAAATCAATACGCGAATTTGAAGTGATAAATCTTAACCGCGTGGGATATGAGACTGTTGAAGCCGGCAGCGGTGAAGAAGCGCTGGAGATCTACGACCGTGAAAAAGGCAATTTTGATATTGCTCTGCTGGATATTTCCATGCCCGGCATGGATGGCTTTGAGCTCTGCCGCGAGCTTAGGAAACGCTCCTCCACTCTCGGCATTATTATGCTCACGGCACGCACCCAGGAAATGGATAAGATAAGCGGACTTATGACAGGCGCCGACGACTACATAACCAAGCCATTCAGCCCCAGCGAACTTATGGCAAGGGCCGATTCGCTCTATAGAAGAGTGAGTATGTCTAAAGTTCAAAACGAGGGTGGCAACGATAAAGAGATTTCTCTCGGTGAATTCACCCTCAATCTCCGCCGCAGGGTGCTGCTTAAGAACAATAAAAATATCGAACTCACCCAGGTTGAGTTTCAAATCGTGGAATATTTCTTTGCAAATCCCGACGTGGCACTGGATAGAACAGACATCCTAAACCGAGTTTGGGGCGAAGATTACTTTGGAGAAGAAAAGATTGTGGATGTGAACATCCGCAGGCTAAGAATGAAGATAGAAGACGACCCTTCTCATCCCAAATATCTTATCACGGTTTGGGGCATTGGATATAAGTGGTCTACCAACTAACCTTTCGGAGGTTTTGAAATGTCGATTCTAAAGGCAAGGAGCATAACTCATAGATGGCTATACAGCGGTCTGCTTGTGGTAGTGGCTGTAGTGGCTATAGTTGTTGTTGCCTTTGGAATGTTCATTAACTCCTTTTACACCAACCAGATCCAGAATTTTGCCTTTGGCTATATCACCCCGTTTGATAGGCTGGCCGCTGCCTCCCCCGAAGAATTTGAGAATATGGCCAGAATGTACGTGGAAAGTTTTGAACATAAGGATAAGATGGAGATCCAGATTCTGGACAGATCCGGCAACGTAATCATCACGTCCAGCGGATTCGAGCCCGAGACCGCCTCTATGACAGACTACGATAAAGCCAAGCTCTCCCCCAATAATTCTGCCACGTTTGCTTTCCGCTCTTCCCGTGGAGAAAGAGTTTTGGCGGGCACAAACATCCTTTTAGACTACGGCAACGGTTCCAATGGTGCGGTGCGCTGGATAATTTCTATGGAATCAGTAAACCGCCACATAGTGCTGCTGATCGCCATTGTTGCACTAATAGGAATTATTCTGATTCTCACTTCCGTTTATTCCGGCCTTTACTTTGTGAAATCCATAGTTATTCCCGTGCAGGAAGTTACCAACGCCGCCAGAAAGATTGCAGGCGGCGACTTAGGCTCCAAAATAGAATACCATCGCAAAGATGAGATCGGCGAGCTGTGCGAGACCATAAACTTTATGGCAGGCGAATTAGAGCAGGCCGACAGCATTAAAAACGACTTTATATCCTCCGTTTCCCACGAACTCAGAACACCGCTCACCGCCATACGCGGATGGGGAGAAACGGTTAAGCTCTCCATTGGATCCGACGATGAACTGGTGCACAGGGGCATAGATATCGTGCTGGACGAAACCGACCGACTTTCCAACCTTGTGGAAGAGCTTCTCGATTTTTCCAGAATGCAGGCCGGCAGGCTCTCACTCAATATGCGCAGCATGGACGTTTCTAAATGCCTTGAAGGCGCCGTTAATATGTACGAAGAATTGGCCAAGGAAAAAGGCATCACCCTTTCCCTTCAGCAACCGGATGCCGTGCCCACCCTTTATGGCGACCCTGATAGGCTAAAGCAGGTATTTATCAACATAGTAGACAACGCTGTTAAATACACATCTGTGGGCTCAGTTACCGTGAAGACGGTGATGGAAGAAGGTTGTGTGAGAATTATATGTGCCGATACGGGTGCCGGCATTCCCAGCCAGGATGTAGACAAGGTGAAACAGCGCTTCTTCAAATCCAACAAGACCGTGCGCGGCTCGGGCATAGGCCTGGCTGTGGCCGATGAAATTATAAAGCAACACAACGGGCTGCTCTTTCTCGAGAGCCAGGAAAACGTGGGCACAATCGTCACGGTGGTGCTGCCTATTCCTGCTGAGGTAATTGTGTCAAGCGAAGAATAAAAAAGAAAGGAGAGATATTATGCCCACCAAGAAGACGTCTATCGGCGGCCAGGCTGTGATAGAAGGCATTATGATGAAAGGCCCCGAAAAGAGCGCTCTTGCCACCCGAATGAAAGATGGCAGCATAGACGTGGAATATCTCCCCTATAAATCCTTTAAGAACGGCCCGAAAATTCTGCGTCTGCCTATTATTCGAGGCGTGTGCGCTTTTATCGAATCAATGCTCCAGGGCTATAAGGTGCTTATGCTCTCGGCCGAAAAATCGGGTTTCTTAGATGAAGAAGAGATTCAGAAAGAAAAAGAAAAAAGCAGCGGCGCTATGGGTGTTGTGATGACACTTGGCACCGTGCTGGGCGTTCTCCTGGCAATTGTGCTTTTTATGTGGGTGCCTGCCGCTCTCTTTAATCTTCTCAACAACGCATCGGGCGGTTCTGCTTCGGCATTCCGCAGCCTTTTTGAGGGAGTCGTAAAGATAGCCGTGTTTGTGGCGTATATGTATGCCGTTTCTTTTATGAAGGACATACGCAGAGTCTTCCAATATCACGGAGCAGAGCACAAAACGATCTTTGCCTACGAAGCAGGGCTTGAACTTAACGTGGAAAACTGCCGCAAAATGAAGCGTTTTCATCCTCGCTGCGGAACATCCTTTCTTATCCTTATGCTTATTGTGAATATTGTGGTGACAGGCATTATTTCCACCTTCTTCCCTGTCCTCACAGCCAACATCGCACTTTGGGTGGGCATCAAGATACTTCTGTTGCCAATAATCTGCGGCTTAGGATACGAGATAATAAGGATCAACGGAAGATACGATAATTTCTTCACAAGAATCCTTGCTGCTCCCGGAATGTGGTTGCAGCACATATCCACCATTGAGCCCGACGACGGCATGCTGGAGATCGCCATTGCCGCCATGCAGGCTGTGATACCCGAAGATTCTCAGGCCGATAGGTGGTAAAATGATTATTGAAGATGTGTTAAGAGCCACGGAATCGGCGCTGATGGGAGCAGAGATAGCACCATATAAATTCGAGGCCAAGGAACTTTTAGCGCTGGCCTTGGGTTGCTCACCGCAGGCGCTAAGGCTAAAGCAGGGCGAAGATATCGCAGAAGATGCACTGTGCAGATTGGAAGAATATATAAACAGGCGTGTAGGCGGAGAACCGCTTCAATACATAATCGGCCAATGGGAATTTTATTCCCTGCCCTTTATGGTGGGGCCGGGCGTGCTTATCCCCCGCGCCGATACAGAACTGCTTGTGGATAAGGCATTGGATTTTCTCAAGGGCAAAAGCTGCCCTAAAATAGCTGATCTTTGCTCGGGCAGTGGCTGCATTGCTGTTGCAACGGCAGCTAATCGCCCCGATAGCAAGGTGGATGCCTATGAATTATCCGCATATGCAATAAAATATCTAAAGCAAAACATCACCCTTAACAACACCGACGTGAATATTATCAACGCCGATATTTTAGCGGCTGATTGCACCGAAAAATACGACATTATTCTATCAAATCCCCCATATATCGAGAGCGATATTATAAAAGAGCTGGAAGCGGAAGTTAAAAAAGAACCACATATGGCACTGGATGGCGGAAGCGACGGGCTCACCTTCTACCGCGCCATTGCAAAAAAATGGGTGAGCAACTTAAAGCCGGGTGGAGCACTTATGGTGGAAATAGGAATAAACCAACACACCGCCGTGGAGCAGCTTTTTATTGAAGCAGGCCTTAAAAACGTGCACTCTGCCAAGGATATAAACGGAATTGAGAGAGTGATTATTGGGACAATGCCCCTTTGATGCTCTTGAAATATAATAGAATATTTAATATAATTTTCTTGCATAAAACATTATAAATTGTTCTTTTCAGAAAGGATGTAATATTATGGCAAACGACAGAGCAAAAGCCCTTGAGACAGCATTAGCACAGATCGAAAAACAGTTTGGCAAAGGCGCAGTTATGAGGCTGGGTGAGAACAGCAACATGAATATCGACTGCATTTCCACCGGCTCTATCACCCTGGATGCCGCACTCGGAGTAGGCGGTTTCCCCAAAGGAAGAATCATTGAGATCTACGGCCCCGAGTCTTCGGGTAAGACTACCGTTGCTCTTCACGCCGTGGCCGAAGCACAAAAGACAGGCGGTTCTGCTGCTTTTATCGACGTTGAGCACGCTCTGGATCCCACCTACGCCGCCGCATTGGGTGTAGATATTGATTCCCTGCTTGTTTCCCAGCCCGACACAGGCGAGCAGGCCCTGGAGATCACCGAAGCACTGGTGCGCTCGGGTGCTGTTGATATCGTTGTTATCGACTCGGTTGCCGCATTGGTTCCCAGAGCGGAAATCGAGGGCGAAATGGGTGATTCCCACGTAGGTCTTCATGCAAGGCTTATGTCTCAGGCGCTGCGCAAGCTTGCAGGTGCTATTTCTAAGTCCAACTGTGTTGCCATATTTATCAACCAGTTGCGCGAAAAGGTTGGCGTTATGTACGGCAATCCCGAAGTAACCACCGGTGGCCGTGCACTTAAGTTCTACGCCACCGTGCGTATGGAGATCCGCAGAATCGAGACCCTTAAAAACGGTTCCGAAATGATCGGTTCCAGAACAAGGACAAAGATCGTGAAGAACAAGGTGGCTCCCCCCTTCAAGGAAGCCGAATTTGATATTATGTATGGCGAAGGCATCTCTAAAGTTGGTGAGCTTGTGGATATCGGTGTGAAGACCGACGTGCTCAAACGCTCGGGTGCCTGGTTCTACTACGGAGATACAAGGCTTGGCCAGGGCAGAGACAACACCAAGACTCTCCTTGCCAACGATCCCAAACTCTTTGCAGAAATTGAAGCGCTTGTTAGCGCTAAACTCCGTGCTGCCACCGCAGGTAAAGCTGCCCCCTCCCCTGCACCCGCAACAGAAGTTCCCGCTCCTGCTCCTGCAGCAGCTCCTAAAGTAAATCTGGATATAGCTGTAGACGATGAATAATCCGTTTTCTTACCGCATAATATCCATAAAGCAGCGGCGAAAACATATCGCGGCAATTAAATTCGAGCCCGAGTTTGCGCCCATGGGCTGCCGCTTGGAAAAGGATGACAAAGGTCTTTTACTGCTGGATATTTCCCTGTGGGAAGATGGCCTTATCGCTGAGAATATGGAGCTTAGCGAAGAGGAGATTCTGGCGCTTTCGGCCGAATCCTACTATCGCAAGGCTAAAAGCCGAGCACTTTGGCAGCTTGGTACGGCCGACCACTCCAAAAAAGGGCTTTATAAAAAGCTCTTAAGGCTTTATCCCGAAGATGCCTGCCAAAAGGCTGTGGATAAAATGGAAGAATTGGGCTACATAGACGACGAAAAGTATGCCAAAAATGCATGCGAAGTGCTAAGTAGCCGCGGCCTTTCAAATTCGGCAATAGTAGCCAAGCTTATAGCGTCGGGGGTGGCTCCCTCTCTTGCAAAAGAATGCGTGAGAGATGCTGCAAACGATCAGCTTGAACAAATAGACTATATTATCCAAAAGAAATATATAAATCGGTTGGGCGATGAAAAATCTGTTGAAAAGGTTGTAGCCGCCCTTGCTCGCCGCGGATTTTCCTTTAGGGATATCCGCTCGGCCATAAAGAAATACACCGACACAGAATTTTACGAGGAATGTTGAACATATGGCGATAAAAATTGGAATGGTATCGCTGGGCTGCCCCAAGAACCAGGTGGATGCCGAGATGATATTGGCCGACTTAAAGGCCGCCGGATATGAGATAACCCCCAACGAAGCTGAAGCAGAAGTAATTATTGTGAACACCTGCGGCTTTTTGGAAAACGCTGTAAGCGAGGCTATTGAAAACATTGTGGAGGTAGCCGAATATAAGGCCGACGGCACGCTGAAGCTTCTGGTGGTAACAGGCTGTATGGCCGAAAGATACCGCGAGCAGATAAACGAAAACCTGCCCGAAGTGGATGTGGTTGTGGGCATTGGAAAGAACAGCGAGATTGCCGATATTATCGGCAAAGCGTTGGCCGGCCAAAAGGATAGTTGTTTTGGCAAAAAGGAAGACATGCCGCTCGAAGGCGAGCGCGTGCTCTCCACCGCTCCCTACACCGCCTACCTTAAAATTGCCGATGGTTGCGACAACTGCTGCACCTACTGCGCAATTCCTATGATCCGCGGCCGTTTCCGCAGCCGCAGAATAGAATCCGTGGTGGCCGAGGCCGAAAAGCTGGTAATGGGCGGAGTGAGAGAAATAGTGCTTGTGGCCCAGGATACCACCCGCTACGGCGAGGATATCTATGGCAAGGCAGCATTAGATGAGCTGCTCTACAAGCTTAACGAGATAAGCGGCCTTGAATGGATACGAATTCTCTACACCTATCCCGAAAGAATCGATGCAAAGCTGATCACTGCCATAAAAGAATGCGATAAGGTGGCCAAATATCTAGATATTCCCATTCAGCATTGCAATGGCAGAATACTAAAAAATATGAACCGCTCGGGAGATAAGAATACCTTAAGCGCACTTATGAACACCCTTAGGGCAGAAATCCCCGGCATCACGATCCGCACCACCATTATCACCGGTTTCCCCGGAGAGACCGAGGAAGATTTCCAAGAGCTCTGCGATTTTCTGAGCGAAGTTAAGTTTGATAGGTTGGGTTGCTTCCCCTATTCTCAGGAACCCGATACCCCGGCCGCCGATTTTCCCGATCAGGTAGATCTGCAGCTCAGGCAAGACAGATCAGAGATAATTATGAACGATCAGCTTAACGTTGTGAGAGATAAGAACGAAGCTAAGGCAGGAAATGTGGAAAAAGTGCTCATAGAGGGCTACGACGACTACATCCGCTGCTACTTTGGCCGAAGTGAAGCCGATGCCCCTGAAATAGACGGTAAGGTTTTCTTCTTCTCGCCCAAGCCGCTGGAAATCGGAACATTTGTAAACGTGCTTATAAACGACACAGTGGAATATGATCTGCTGGGAGAATTATGGGAGGAACAAGAATGAACACACCCAACAAGCTTACAATTTTACGAATTATAATGACACCTATATTTATGGCCACGCTGCTTATTGCATTTCCCCATAACACCATCGTGGCTCTGGCAATCTTTGCCGCCGCATCCATCACCGATGCAATAGACGGCAATATGGCCAGGAAATACAATCTTATCACCGATTTTGGCAAATTCCTTGATCCTCTGGCTGATAAAATGCTCACAACCGCCGCTTTCCTTTGCTTCATCCAGCTTGGCTGGGGTGTGGGAATCACCTGGATCACTTTTATTGTGCTGGTGCGCGAATTCTTTATCACTTCCCTGCGCCTTGTTTCTCTCGGTTCGGGCAAAGTGGTGGCCGCCAATATTTGGGGCAAACTTAAAACTATTTCCCAGATGGTTTCCATTATCACGGTGATGGCTTTCGAATATTTTATAGGTGTGTTTTCCTTCTTAGCTCCCTTCGCAGGCGCTATGCGAATCATCTACAACATTCTTCTCTGGATCTCGGCAATACTCGCCGTTATCTCGGGCGTGATCTATTTCTGGGATAA
>JAZRGE010000114.1:0-4997 GCA_045644025.1 Acutalibacteraceae bacterium
CTTTATCATATTTAATAGAAGAGCATTTTGAAACTAAGGCCGAAGAAAGAATGGGGTTAACAAAAAATGAAATATTAATGCACGCACTAACAATTTTAGTTATTTGGACTATTGCAACAATAATATTTGTAAAAACCCCATTAAAGGTATTGCTATTTCCTTCTTTGGATTGAGCGTGGATAAAATGTATTTTGAAGACACAGCCGAAGGTTACAGATTTGGCGATCAGGGCATTCTTTATGTTGTGCCATATCAGAACCCTTGGGCTTGGCAAAATAAGCAGAACGTGGAATATACAGACGAAATTTTAGACGTTCTTTTTAAAGAATATGATCTGCCCGAAGATCTGCCTATAGTATCGGAAGGCGGAAGCATGGGCGGCCTTCAGGCAATTGCCTATATGCTCTATTCTAAGAGAACACCTGTTGCCTGCGTGGCAAACTGCCCCGTTTGTGATCTCCCCTATCACTACACCGAGCGACCCGATCTTCCCAGAACACTCTACAGCGCGTTCTACAACTATGAAGGCACTCTTCAGGAAGCAATGAAGACCACCTCCCCTATTGATCTTGTGGGCAAACTTCCTAAGGAAGCAAAATATTATATCTTCCATTGCGAAAAGGATTCTGCTGTTAACATTCAAAAGCACAGCGATCGTTTCGTGGAAAAAATGAAGGAAGATTATGATATTAAGTATTACACCGTTCCCGAAAGAGATCATTGTGACCTTACGGATGAAATGCGCGAGCTTTATTTTGAGCATATGATCAGATCTATCGTGGAATATAAAGGTTAAATATGATTAAAATTCTTTTCGTATGCCACGGCAATATTTGCCGCAGCCCAATGGCTGAATTTATTATGAAAGAGCTTGTGGCACAGAACAATTTGGATAATAAAGTTTATATAGAATCTGCCGCCACATCCACCGAAGAGATCGGCAATGGAGTTTATCCGCCTGTTCGTAGATTGCTTTCCGGCCGTGGAATAGATTGTTCGGGCAAGAGAGCCCGCCAAATAAGGCTTTCCGACTACGCGGATTTTAATTATATAATCCTTATGGATTCATATAATCTGCGAAATGTAGCCCGAATCATTCCCTCCGATCCGGATAATAAGATCTCTCTTATTATGGATCACACAAGCAATCCTCACGACGTGGCCGACCCCTGGTACACAGGTGATTTTAGACAGACTGAAAAAGACATTCAGCAAGGCTGCGAAGCCCTTCTGGAAGAAATTAAAAATACATTGGGTGAATAACTAATAGCCGAGCGTTTTGCTCGGCTATTTTTCTTCAAATTGGGCATAATATGCTAAAAAGAAGGAATTGAAATGATAGAACAAGATACTATAAGGCTTTTAAGAGAATGTGATGCAGGTGTGAAAATGGGTGTTGCTTCTATTGATGACGTGATAGATAAAGTGGAGAGCGACGTGCTTAAGAAGAGGCTTGAGACCTGCAAGAAAAGGCATGAAGAACTTGGTGAAGAACTGCAAACATTGCTTGATAAGTATCACGACGACGGAAAAGACCCCAACCCAATGGCAAAAGGTATGAGCTGGATAAAGACTAACGCAATGCTTATGATGGATAATTCGGATAAGACTATTGCCGATCTTATGACAGACGGCTGCAATATGGGCGTGAAATCCCTGAATAAATATCTCAACGAATATGAAGCGGCCGACGAAGTTTCAAAAGATATCACTAAAAGACTCATTAATCTGGAAGAACAATTAACAATAGATATGCGCGATTTTCTCTAAAAGAAAAGGCAGTGTTCTCACACTGCCTTTATTCTTTATTTAGTTTTCCTTAAGAGCTCTTTCCAGCCACACAGCGCCAATATCCATCGCGTTGTAAAGGCCGATCTTTTCACTCTTTTTCACTATCTTATCCTTAGCGCGAACATCGGGATCGGTGAGCATAAGCTGCACAGAGATCTTATCACCGATCTCGGCATCGCCAACCTTTTTGGTGCTAAGAATCTGGAGCATAACAACATATTTCTCGCCCATATCACCGTAGTAGATCACATCGTCCTTACGAACAAGCGGCCTACCTTTATAGGTGAGAAATTCAGAATTATTTTCAGGCATTCTAAACTCTCCTTAGTCAGTAAGATAAAATTTCACAAGAGTCTGCAGAAGAAGATCGCGATCGATTCTCCTGATAAGGCTTCTTGCATTATTGTGGGTGGTGATATAGGTAGGATCCTCGGAAAGAATATAGCCCACAATCTGATTTATAGGGTTGTAGCCTTTTTCCTGCAAGGAATTATAGACAGACTGCAAAATCTGCCTGATTTCTCTTTCTCTATCGGTTCCGATAGAAAACGTCATAGTTCTATCATTCATAATATCACTTCCCTTTTCTTTATGTTACACGAAACCTGCGGCAAAATCAAGAGTAAATTATAGCGATTATTGGCGAACAGAGGCACCGATGGCTTCCAATCTTTTAATCACCTTGTTCATTGCGCGCACGGTTTCTTCGTCTGTGAGAGTGGCTTCTTTGGAACGAAGCACAATGCTGAAAGCAACAGACTTCTTGCCATCGGGAATCTGGGCACCCTGGTAGACATCGAAAAGCTCAATCTTCTCGCAGAGCTTGCCTGCACCTTCGGCAATGGCTTTATTGAGAGCGGCAATAGGTGTTTCCTCATCGCAAAGCAAAGCCAGATCGCGCACAACGGCGGGGAATTTGGGCAGCGGCTTAAAGATGAGAGCCTCTTTCTTAAGCTCATAAAGCACAGAAAGATCGATCTGAGCTACATAGGCACGATCATCAATAGAATATTTATCGGCCACATCGGGATGAATCTCGCCCATCACAGCAGCCTGCTTACCGCCAACCAATACATTAGCACATCTATAAGGATGCATAAAGTTTTCGCTTGCTGCAACGTATTCGGCTTCGGCTCCAAAAAGCTGCATAACCTTTTCAACGATTCCCTTCAAAACGAAGAAATCACCACCGCAAAAGCCGATTGAAAGTGTGGGGATCTCCTTGGGTTGGGATGCAACGGGAAGCTCATTGGGAACAAAAACCTTATCCAGCTCAAAATATTTTGCATTATCGTTCTTGCGGTTGTAATTGGTGGCAAGAGTGGAAAGCATATTGGTGATAAGCTGGGTGCGCATTGTGGAATATTCATCACTCAAAGGATTGATGATATTAACAGCATTGCGCCTTGTGTCATCTTCATTAAGACCAAGCACGTTTATTGCCTTGCTTCCGATAAAAGAATAGGTCTTAATTTCGTTAATTCCCATAGAGCAAAGCAGAGCCTTGATAGCATCAGCATTAAGTCTGTTGGAATTCTTGGTGCCACGAGTGAGAGCGCCGGTGGGCATAGTGCCGTGAATATGATCGCATCCGAAAATACGGATAACTTCTTCTGCAATATCAGCCGTGCCTTCGATATCATCGCGGAAAGAAGGAACAAGGCAATCCAGATATTCGCCGCGAATTGCGGTGTTTATGCCAAGCCTGTTAAGGATGTCAAGCATAGTCTCTGCAGAGATTTCAATGCCGAGAAGGCCGGTGATTGCAGCGATTTTCACAGAAAGAGGACGTGCGGAAGGCAGGCCCTGATGGCAATCGATTGCACCATCCACAATATCACCTGCGCCCAGCTCATAGATGAGCTGCAGAGCACGATTCATGGCGTACTCAACGTTGTTGATATCGGTTCCTTTTTCATATCTTGCGCTGGATTCTGTGCGCATACCAAGAGCACGAGCAGTTTTTCTCACACTGTCTCTGCGGAATTTTGCACACTCAAGGAACAAATCTGTTGTGTCTTCCTTGATTTCACTGTTAAGTCCACCCATCACACCTGCCACACAGGAAGGTGCAACACCATCAGCAATAACAAGCATATCGGTGGTGAGATCGTGGTCTTTTTCATCCAGAGTGGTGATGGTCTCCCCTGCTTTTGCACGGCGCACGATAATCTTGCTTTCGGCAATATCGCGCCTATCAAATGCGTGCATGGGCTGACCTGTTTCCAGCATAACAAAGTTGGTAATATCCACGATATTGTTGATAGGTCTCATGCCTGCATCGCGCAAAGCAACCTTAAGCCATTCGGGAGAAGGGGCGATCTTAAGATTCTTAACAGCTCTGCCCAAATATCTTGGGCAAAGATCGCTATCTTCAACACGAACGGAAATAAGATCGTTGATATCGCCGCCAACAGTCTTATACTCGGGAACAGGAGGCTTAAACTCTGTTTTAAGAGCCACAGCGATCTCCCTTGCCAAACCAAGAACACAGTTGCAATCGGGGCGATTGGCTGTGACCTTAAAATCAATAATGCAATCGTTGAGATTAAGCACGTCTCTCATATCGGTGCCGGGAACAATAGAATCATCCAAAATAAGAATGCCGTAAACACCTGCGCCGGGATAATCTTCTTCCTTAAGATTAAGTTCTTCGCCGGAGCAAAGCATACCCTGAGAAACAACGCCGCGAAGCTTACCTGTTTTGATCTTCATGCCGTTGGGAAGCAAGGAATCGTTAAGAGCGGCAGAAACGATAGCACCTTCAAACACGTTCTGTGCACCGGTGACGATCTGCAGGGGTTCCCCTGCTCCGATATCCATTGTGCATATCTGGAGCTTATCGGCATCGGGATGCTTCTCAAGCTTGAGAATTTTAGCGGCCACAACGTTTTTCATGCATTCCGAAAGATCTTCCATACCGTCGATTTCGAAGCCGCTCATAACCATTTTATCGCATAATTCTTCGATAGAAACGTTTATATCAACATATTTTTTAAGCCAACCGATTGATACTTTCATTATAGCTACCTACCTTTCTATCTTAAAACTGCTTAAGAAAACGAAGATCGTTTTCATAGAACAAGCGAATATCGTTTATCTTATATTTAGTGATAGCCAATCTCTCGATGCCAACACCAAAAGCGAAGCCCGAATAAACTTCGGGATCAATTCCGCAACCGCGAAGCACGTTGGGATGAACCATA
>JAZRGE010000115.1:0-20059 GCA_045644025.1 Acutalibacteraceae bacterium
TATTGTCTTCTCTTTGTTTCTTTATCCGAAACTCTTAATTAATTTAAGGGTCCTTATTTCGTTGTTTAATTTTCAAGGTTCGCTGCTCTCCCTTTTTTTGGGCGCTCGATTATATTACCACAGCGTTTTGCGCTTGTCAACTGTTTTTTTCACTATTTTTTAAAATTTTTTTCAAAATATCGAAATTCACCTTTTTGCATCAAAAAACGCTGCCGAAACAGCGTTTTTTATACGATTCGACTATTACATTTTAGCCAAAGCGGCATAGATATCGCTTTTCTTGAAGCCGGATATCTTTGCTGCGTGGGATGCAGCAGCCGAGGCTGGCTGGCCGGACTCCTTAAATTCCACGGCCATTTCCACGGCGCGCTCAAAGGTGATCTCCTCTTCGGCCTGCGGCTGGCAGCCATCCACCACCAGCACAAACTCGCCCTTCGGCGGATTAGCAGTGAAATATTCCACTGCCGCAGGGATGGTGGTGATCATCACATTTTCGTGAAGCTTGGTGAGTTCCTTCGCAAAAGCTATGCGGCGATCCCCGAATATGCCTTTCATATCCTTTAACGTGTTGAGCAATTTATGAGGTGCTTCATAGAATATCATTGTGCGGGTCTCTCGCTCCAGAGATTGCAGATGCTCTGCTCGGCGGGGCTTATTCACCGAAAGAAAACCTTCGAAACAAAAGCGCCCCGATTCAAAGCCCGAAAGCGCCAAAGCCGTGATAACTGCTGTGGGGCCGGGGACTGTTTCCACGCTTACACCCTTTTCGTGGCACAACGCCACCAGATCCCTGCCGGGATCCGACACGGCCGGCATACCTGCATCGGTCACTATTGCACAGGTCTGGCCGCCCATAAGACGAGACACTATCTCTTCTCCGCGCTCAACCTTATTATGCTCGTGGTAGCTAACCATAGGAGTGTGGATACCAAAATGATTAAGCAATTTAACGGTGACCCTTGTATCCTCCGCAGCGATAAAATCCACCGTGGACAGAGTATCCACCGCTCTGGGAGACATGTCACCCAGATTTCCGATCGGGGTGCCTACAATATATAATTTGCCTGCCACAACATTCACCTACCTATTATATACATATATAAACAAATCGACCGCCGACTCTGCGGCGGTCGGGGATTATAATTATTGGGATATCTCGGACAGCTTCTTTTTGGCTTCGGCTGCATAATATGTGTCTCCGCCGTTGGCTGCCACAAATTCATAGAGTTCTCGGGCTTTCCTCGGCTCGCCCAAATTTTCATAGCAGACAGCCATTGTATGACTATTTGCCACCTGCGCTATCATATGATTTTCCATCGGCCCGTTTTCATTCGCTAATTTCAAAGCGTTTTCGTAGTCGCCCTCGGCGACAAGAACTCCTTTGCGAAGATTAGTCTTAACTCTTTCCACTCTTTCAAGAAACTTCGGTGGTAGATTAGATTCTTCCAATATCATGGCAATGCGATCAAGGCATTCCTTTGCGGCTTCCACCTCACCCATGGCTGCATACGCTACGCCGAGATTATTGAAATATGTAACATTAAGCAAAGTTGCTCCTTTTCCTTTGCTCATCACCGGGCCCACTTCCAGAAGAACATTTGCCGCCGCCTTGAAACTACCCTTGGCGTAAAGACCCGCAGCCAGGTTAATGCCCGAGAAACGTCGAACTCGTTCCCTTTTGCTGCTTTGATATTCCAGATCGTATATCCAAATGAATTGCTCTACAAAACAGTTATTAAATATGTCTGCTATGCGCTTGCTTTTTTGTCTCATATACCAAAGAAAGAAAAATGCGTTCAGCGAAATAGATCCGACAAAAATCACATCCGCAACGCCTTCATCAACATACACAAGGCTTGGATTAAAGCTCAAAAATACTCTGAGCGCACCCAAAAGCGCACAAGCCACTACATAAAGAGCAAAAATACGCCTGTGATAACGCAGCATAGGATCTCCCCCTTTAATTTACACTATCCTGGTGGGTAAGATTTTAAGGCCGGGTTTGCCGCCTTTTTTGGCTTCCACAAGGCAGAGCCATGGGTCGGCATTAGTGTTTTTTGCCACACACTGCAATATTTTGGGCTCCAGGCCATGCTTTCTGAGAGCCCAAAAAACATCGCAAAGCCGCTCGGGACGCTGGCAGACGCAAAGCCTGCCGCCATATTTAAGCAAATAATCGGCCGCCTTGGCCACATCTTCCATAGAGCACTCGCCATCGTGGCGCGCCACGCCCTTCTCCCCTGCCCGTTCCATACCGCTTCCCTTTTTGAAATAGGGCGGATTGCAGGCGCAAAGGGAAAACTTCTCGCGGGGCAGATATTCTTCTATCCTTCTCATATCGGCGCAGATAATCTCCACCCTGCCATCCGAAAACTCGGCGGCGCTGCGGGCAGCAAGCTCAGCCGCGGCTGCAGATATTTCCACACCCAAGGCCTTGGCGAACTGATTATCCCTGCACCAAAGCATGGGGATAATGCCACAACCCGTGCCCAAATCCACAGCATTATCGCTTTTTCTTGGGGCCGAAAACTCGGCCAGCAGAGCTGCATCGGTGCCAAATCGGGGATCTTCCGAAATATACACTCCTATATTTTCGGATGTCTTTTCCAAGGTGATGCTCATTGGCGGCTCCACTTAACACCGTGGGGAGTATCCTCCAGCACGATGCCCATAGCCTTTAATTTATCTCGGATTTCGTCAGCTGTCTTGAAATCCTTATTCTTTCTTGCTTCGGTGCGCTTTGCAATAAGATCTTCCACCTCGGCATCCAAAGAATCGTCTTCTTTATTATAAAGCAGGCCGAGCACACCGCAAAGCTCTTCCAGAGCGGATATCATAGCTCTGATAGATTCCTTGCCTGCGTTTTCCCTTATGGCAAGATTGGAATCCTTAACAAGATTAAAGATAGCGGCAAGAGCATCGGCAGTGTTGAGATCATCATCCATAGCCTCTATAAATTCAGCCCTGCGCTTTTCGATAAACTCGGGAACTTCTCCTCCTTCGGCTGCATGAGAAAGAGCAAACTCCAGATCGGTGCGGCAATTATAAAGCCTTTCCAACGCATTCTTGGATTGCTCGATTATCTCCACACTATAATTGATGGGGCTACGGTAATGAGAAGACACCATTATGTATCTGATAGGCTCATAGCCAAACTTCTCGGCCACTTCGCGCACGGTGAAGAAATTGCCGAGAGATTTCGACATTTTTCTGTTGTCTACATTAATATAGCCGTTGTGCATCCAATAATTAGCAAAGGAGCAGCCGTTGGCACACTCGCTCTGAGCGATCTCGTTTTCGTGGTGGGGGAAGATAAGATCCTGGCCGCCGCAATGGATATCAATGGTATCGCCAAGGAATCTGCCTGCCATAGCGGAGCATTCTATATGCCAACCGGGCCTTCCTTCGCCATAAGGAGACTGCCAATAGGGCTCACCGGGCTTGGCGGATTTCCAAAGGCAGAAATCCATAGGATTCTCCTTCTGCTCCGAAACATCTATTCTTGCGCCTGCTTCCAGATCTTCCATGGGCTGATGAGAAAGCTTGCCATATTCATCAAACTTCATTGCTCGGAAATAAACATCGCCCTTGGATTCATAGGCATAGCCCTTCTCCACAAGCTTTCCGATAATACCGAGAATAGCATCAATATTTTCGGTGGCCTTGGGATGAACCGTGGCCTCTCGCACGTTAAGGCCCTTGGCATCCACCATATATTCGGCAATATAGCGCTTGGCTACTTCCTCCACGGTGATGCCTTCGGCCAGAGCCTTATTGATAAGCTTATCATCGATATCGGTGAAGTTCTGCACAAATTTTACATCCCAGCCGCGCCATTCCAAATAGCGGCGAAGCACATCGAAAACACAAAGGGGGCGGGCATTGCCTATGTGGATATAGTTATAGACAGTGGGGCCGCAGGCATAGATGCGCACCTTACCTTCTTCGATAGGAATAAACTCCTGCTTTTGGCGGGTGAGAGTGTTGTAAATCTTCATTAGTATTGCTCCTTAAAAGAGATTTCTGCTATAACAGGGTGCAAAAACAACCTTTTAGGCTGCCGATTCTCCCCTGTTTAATAATTATACATAATTTTATTAAAATAAGCAAGTATTTGTATTGACGAAGGAAAAATATTGTTTTATAATTATATCACAACTTGTTCTAATGTTTCTTGGAGGTAGCAAAAATGGCAATTCTTATCACCGGAGGCGCCGGCTATATCGGCAGCCACACCTGTATCGAGCTGAAGAAAGCAGGCTACGATATGGTTATAGTGGATAATCTTTCCAACAGCAAGGAAGAATCCCTTAAAAGAATAGAAAAAATTATGGGCTGCTCCGTGCCCTTCTACAAGGCCGATATTCTTGATCGTGCCGCTTTGCAGGAAATTTTCCGCAAGCATAATATAGAGGCTGTGATCCATTTCGCAGGCTTAAAAGCCGTGGGCGAATCGGTGCAGATCCCCCTTAAATATTATGAGAACAATATTGCAGGCACCGTGGTGCTGCTGGAAGTAATGGCCGAGTTTGGCGTGAAGAAGATCGTTTTCAGTTCTTCTGCCACAGTTTACGGCGCCGCCGAAGAAGTGCCTCTTAAGGAAAATATGCCCCTTGGTGCCACCAATCCTTATGGCAAAACAAAGCTCTACATAGAAGAGATCATGCGCGATCTTTATGTTTCGGATAAAACATGGTCTATCTGCCTGCTCCGCTATTTCAATCCCATCGGCGCTCACGAAAGCGGCACTATCGGCGAAGATCCCCAGGGCATACCCAACAACATCATGCCCTATATCTCCCAGGTGGCTATTGGCAAGCTGCCCCATCTTAATGTTTTCGGCAACGACTACGACACTGCCGACGGCACCGGTGTGCGCGACTACATCCACGTGGTAGATCTGGCAAAAGGCCACGTGAAGGCTGTAAACTGGGTGCTCAACAACACCGGCTGCGATCCGATAAATCTCGGCACCGGCAACGGCTACAGCGTGCTTCAGCTTGTTCACGCATTTGAAAAAGCCTGCGGCAAGGAAATCCCCTTTAAGTTTACCGACCGCCGCCCCGGCGATCTGGCTGAGGTTTACGCCGATCCCTCCAAGGCAAAGGCTGTGCTTGGCTGGGAAGCTGAATACGATCTGGAGCGCATGTGCCAGGACGTTTGGCGCTGGCAGAGTTCCAATCCCAACGGCTACGACAACTAATCTCTGAAAGCGGGCAGTTTTGCCCGCTTTTTTTGCAACTAAAATATGCTTGTTTTAGGAATGCAACTATTGTATAATACCCTTATAAATGTTGTAAAAGGAGCTGCAATATGAACTACACCAAGAACGATGGCAGAGGCAACGTGGAAGGTTTCTTCCTTGTGGCCGCCTGCAGCGTGAAGATGACTAAAAAAGCTCAGCCCTATTTGGATATGGTCCTTTGCGATCCAACGGGAGAAATCAACGCCGTTTTCTGGGAATACGATCCGGACATTCACGGCGAATTTAACGTGAACACCCTTGTGAAGATAAGGGGCAACGTCTCGCAATACAACGGCAGCGATCAGCTCAGGATCGAGCGCATCCGCCGCACAAGTGAGGCCGACGGAATCTCTATTTCCGATTTCGTGCCCTCCACCGAGATTGCGGGAGACGTGCTCTACAACGCTATCTGCGAGATCGTAGAATCCTTTGAAGACACCCAGCTTAAAGATCTGTGCCGCGCCATTCTTTCGGAAGAAAAGGAGCATCTCCTTTTCTGGCCTGCCGCCTTTAAGCTGCATCACGCAGTGCGCGGCGGTCTGCTTTATCACACTCTTTCGGTAGCACGCCTTTGCGAAAGCATCTGCAAGATCTATCCCTTTATCCGCCGCGATCTGCTGCTTTCGGGCGCAATATTGCACGATATCGGCAAGGTTTGGGAGTTCCAAGTAGGAGAAGCCGGTATTGCCAACGATTACTCCGTGAAAGGCAATCTGCTGGGGCATCTTTATATGGGCGCCCTTAAGATAGATTCCGTGGCCAAGCAGTTGGGCGTGAACGAAGAAAAATCTCTGCTCCTGCAGCATATGCTTATTTCTCACCACGGAGATCCCGAATTTGGCGCCGCTGTGCGCCCTATGTTTATCGAGGCCGAAGTGCTCTCTCAGCTGGACTGCCTGGATGCCACGATCTACGAAATGGGCAGCGCCATCGCAGGAGTGAACGCAGGCGAATTCACAGGCCGCCAGTGGGCACTGGACAATCGCAAGCTTTATAACCACGGCCTTGAAGATACAACCCCAAAAGCAAAGCTCATATGAGGTGAATAAAATGGAATTAAAAGAACTAAAAGCAAAATTCATTGAACTCTACGGCGGCTCGGAAGCTGATATTCGCTTTTTTGAATCCCCCGGCCGTGTTAATATAATCGGTGAACACACCGATTACAACGGCGGCTACGTTATGCCCGCTGCTCTCACCCTTGCCACCACAGTGGCCGCAAGAAAGAGAGAAGACAATATAATTCGCCTTGCTGCCACCACTATCGACGCAAAAGTGGAAGCCTACACAGATAAGCTGAACGACTATCGCGATCTTAAATGGGGCAACTATCAGCTCGGCGTTATGTACGAAATGCAGCAAAAGGGCTTCACGATTCCCGGTTGCGATCTGCTCTATGATGCCACTCTGCCCTTTGGCGCAGGTCTCTCTTCTTCCGCTTCGATCGAAGTTGTCACCGCTATCACGGTGTCCGCCCTTGCAGGCGAGGCGCTAAACCCCGTGGATGCTGCCCTTATCGGCCAAAAGGCCGAAAACCAATACTGCGGCTGCAACTGCGGAATTATGGATCAGTTTGCATCGGCAATGGGCAAGAAAGATCACGCCATTCATCTTGATTGCAACACGCTGGACTACACCCTTGTACCCTTGGAGCTGGGTGATAACAGCCTTGTGATAACCAACACCAACAAGCCCCACAACCTTGTGGAATCTAAATACAACGAGCGCAGAAGCGAATGCGAAAAGGCCTTGGATCTTTTCCGCGAAAGGATACCTAATCTTGGTGGCCTTTGCCTTATAAGCCCCGAAGAATTCGAGGCCAACAAAGATATTTTAGGCGAGGAAAATCTTTTGAAGCGTGCTCGCCACGCTGTTTATGAGCACCGCCGCACCGTGCTTGCGGTGGAAGCCCTTCGCGCAGGCGATATTGCCACATTAGGCGAGCTTATGAAGCAGAGCCACGTTTCTTTGAGAGACGATTACGAAGTGACCGGCAAGGAACTGGATGCGCTTTTTGATGCCGCAAAGGATCTGGATGGTGTGGCAGGCGTTCGTATGACAGGCGGCGGCTTCGGCGGCTGCACCGTTGCCGTTGTTCGCAACGATTGCATTGATGCATATAAAGAAAAGGTGGCCGAAAGCTACACCGCCGCCACAGGCTACGTGCCTTCCTTCTACATCTGCAGCGCAGGAGACGGCGGCAGAGAGATAACCGAATAATAATTTTCAGCCCGGAGGAGAAGATATGAGAAAATTAGCCCTTGCGTTATCGCTGGTTTTGTTCTTCTGTCTTTCGGGCTGCTATTTTTCTGTCCCCATAGAAAAAAGCACCTATTTTGCCATGGATACCGTTATCACAGCGGAAATCCACGATCAGGAGGCCAAAGAACTAAATAAGAAGATATTCGATCTTGTGAACGAGATGGCCTCTGTTTTAGATACAGAAAACATCCCCACCGATAAAATATCCCCTGAGAATAAACATATATATCAACTTTTAGGCACTTCCCTTGCTCTCTCCAAGCTCACAGGCGGCACATTCGATGTCACAATCGGCGGCATTATAGATGCCTGGGGCTTCAATGATAAAAATTATCGTGTGCCCACCGCCCAAGAACTGGATCAACTCAAAGCCAACGCCGGCTTTGAGCTGGTAGAAGGCACCGAGCAAGGCTATTTCCTGACCGAAGGCTGCCGGATCAACTTTGGCGCCATAGCCAAAGGATATATATCAGATTACATATTCTCGGAATTGCAGCTCGGCCTGGCCGATGGCGCAATTATTTCCCTTGGCGGCAACGTGATAGCCTACGGCAGCAACAAAGGCAACCCTTGGAAGATAGGTATAGAAAGCCCTTCGGGGGATGGCTCAGTCGTAGGCGTTATGCAGCTCACCGATTGCTTCGCCGTGACATCGGGCGGATATCACCGAAACTTCACGCAGGATGGCATCACCTATCACCATATTATCGATCCTGCTACCGGCTATCCTGCCGAAAACGACCTTCTTTCGGTAACTATTGTGAGCAAATCGGGTGTTTGGTGCGATGCTTTCTCCACTGCGCTGTTTGTTATGGGCAGCGAAAAAGCCATCAGATTCTGGAAGGATTTTGAATATGAATTTGATTTTGCGCTCATCACAAAATCCGGAGAAATAATTGTTTCTGCCCCGCTTGCTGAAAAAATTACGGATATTAGCAGCACCTACACCCTCAGAGTGGCAGAAAAATAATATTGACATATTTGAGACTCCTGCATATAATCTAAATAGAAACAGACTTCAGGGCGGGGTGTAATTCCCCACCGGCGGTAAGTGATTTTCACAAGCCCGCGAGCCTTTTTGGCTGATCCGGTGAGATTCCGGAGCCGACGGTATAGTCCGGATGGAAGAAGATCTGCGTTTTACACGCTATCACTTTCGCCCTGCTTTTCGGCAGGGCTTATTTTTTTGGAAGAAGGGAAAGAATGAAGCCAAGATTTCGCACAAAGGAGATCACGACCTTGGCCGTTTTTGCGGCCGTGGCGTTCGTAGCAATGGCCACTGTTAAAATACCCATTGTGCAATGGCTTAAATACGAACCCAAGGATATTATTCTTGTGATCGCTTCCTTTATCTACGGCCCCGTGGCAGGTTTTATGGCAGTAGTCGCTGTTTCGGTGGTGGAAATGCTCACGGTGAGCGATACAGCTTTCATAGGTCTCGCAATGAACATCCTCGCTTCGGGCACCTATTGCTGCGTGGCATCCTTTATCTATTCCCGCCGCCGCACCCTTTCGGGCGCTATTATAGGTTTGGCTGTGGCTTCTGGGCTCACTGTTGCTGCAATGCTTTTGTGGAACTGGCTTATCACGCCTATCTACATGGGCGTGCCGCGGCAAACAGTGGTGGATATGCTGGCGCCCATCTTCCTGCCCTTTAATGCGGCTAAAGTAGTTATCAATTCGGCAGTCACATTGCTTATTTACAATCCTATCGTCACAGCAATGCGCAAGGCACATCTTTTGCCGCCAAGAAACGGCAGCGGGCGCAGAAAGCTTATGCCCGTGGTGCTCACTATGGTAGGAGCCGGGGTGCTGCTTATCATAGCCACAGCACTCATTATCACAACATCATCGTTCTGAACGTACCTCTCTTAAATTGAAAAGAGCCTACCCTTCGGGGTAGGCTCTTTTCGTTATTTTTCGTTGCGTATTTTCTTTTGGTATTCTCTATATGCCTGCTCGGTCTTATTATCGCCGAACTCATAATATTTCCTGCCTTTGAGCACATCGGGCAGATATTGTTGTGCCACCCAATGATTGGGGAAATCGTGGGGGTATAGATAATTCTGGCCCTTAATCTTAGCATCTGCGCCATCAAAATGCTTGTTCTGCAATTGGCGTGGAATCGGGCCTATATTGCCCTTTTCGATATCCTCCATAGCGGCGGCTATTCCCATATATGCCGAGTTGGATTTAGGGGCAAGGCAGACCATTACCACAGCATCTGCCAAGGGCAACCTTCCTTCGGGCAGGCCCAGGAACAAGGCCGAATCGATAGCAGCCTTCACGATGGGAATTATCTGGGGATAGGCCAGACCCACATCCTCGCAGGCAGCACATAAAAGGCGCCTGCAAGCCGAGGGCAGATCTCCCGCCTCCAGAATTCTGGCCAGATAATGCAGCGCGGCATCGGGATCGCTTCCGCGCATAGATTTGTGGTAGGCCGAAAGCACGTCGTAAAAGTCATCGCCCTCCCGGCTATAGCGCATAGAACTTTTGTTGCAAAGTTCCCGCACTCTCTCGGCACCAATCACAGCCTTTTCGGCATCAAGCGATTGGCTCTCGGCAAAGAAAGCCAGCTCCAGCACGTTCAAAGCGCGGCGAACGTCTCCACCCGTGGCACATGATAGTTCATCGGCCGCTTCGTCCGTGAGTTCCACCTTTATTCCCTGCTCTTCGCTCAGGAAATCGGCGGCTCTGCAGAGCGCTTTTTTCACGTCTTGGGACGTTAGGCTCTTGAATTCAAAAACAGTGGAACGGCTTATAATTGCACTATAAACATAAAAATAGGGGTTTTCGGCGGTGGATGCAATTAGTGATATATCGCCGTTCTCGATAAACTCCAGCAAAGTCTGCTGCTGGCGGCGATTAAAATACTGAATCTCATCCAGGTAAAGCAATATTCCTCCGGCAGCATCCAGTGCACCTATATCGGCAATTACCGCCTTGATATCGGCCGAGGAGGCAGTGGTGGCATTAAGGTGATAAAGCTTCTTACCGCTTTGTTTGGCAATAATGTTTGCCACGGTAGTCTTTCCCACACCCGAGGGGCCGTAAAAAATCATATTAGGGGTGTTGCCCGATTCCACAATGCTTCTCAGCGCCTTGCCGGGAGCCAGCAGATGGCTTTGGCCTGCTACGTCGTCAAGGCATTGGGGACGCACACGGTCTGCCAAGGGAGATGCCATATCTTCACCTTCCGAAAATCAATTAGTTATAAAGGGGGAACTTCTGGCAGATCTCATTAACACCTGCGCGAACAGCATCGGCATTTCCTTCGAAATCCTTAATGCAAAGGGTGATGAAATCTGCAATTTTAATCATTTCCTCTTCGCCCATTCCGCGAGTGGTGGCAGCAGCTGTGCCCACGCGGATACCGCTTGTTACAAACGGTTTCTCAGGGTCGTTGGGGATAGCGTTCTTATTAGCGGTGATAAACACCTCATCCAGCCTGTGCTCCAGTTCTTTGCCTGTAACACCAGTGCCTGTGAGATCGATAAGAATAAGGTGATTATCTGTGCCGCCCGATACCATTTTAATTCCGTTTTCCTTGAATCTCTTGGCCATAGCGGCGGTGTTCTTAATAATATTTGCTTGGTAGGCCTTAAACTCATCGCTCATAGCCTCGCCAAAGCACACGGCCTTGCCGGCAATCACGTGCATAAGGGGGCCGCCCTGGGTGCCGGGGAAAATAGCCTTATCGATAGCGGCAGCCAGTTCTTCCTTGCAAAGGATCATACCGGCGCGAGGGCCGCGAAGAGTCTTATGAGTGGTGGTGGTAACAATATCGGCATAGGGCACAGGGTTCATATGAAGGCCTGCGGCAACGAGACCTGCAATGTGGGCCATATCAACCATAAAGAGGGCGCCGACTTCCTTGGCGATCTCGCTGATAATATCAAATTTGATCTCTCTGGCATAGGCCGATGCACCTGCCACAATAAGCCTGGGCTTGTGCTGATGGGCAAGAGCACGAAGATTATCGTAGTCCAACACGCCGTTATCGTCCACACCGTAGGGAATAAAATTATAGATCTTACCGGAGAAGTTCACAGGGGATCCGTGGGTGAGATGGCCACCGTGTGCCAGGTTCATACCAAGCACTGTATCGCCGGGCTGAAGCACAGCAAAATAAGCAGCCAGATTTGCCTGAGCACCGGAATGGGGCTGAACGTTGGCATGTTCTGCACCGAAGAGTTTCTTAGCTCTGTCTCTTGCAATGTTTTCCACCACGTCTACACACTGGCAACCGCCGTAGTATCTCTTGGCAGGATAGCCCTCAGCGTATTTATTGGTGAGCACGCTGCCCATAGCAGCCATAACAGCGGGTGAAACGAAATTTTCGGAAGCAATAAGCTCGATATTGCGGCGCTGACGATCCAGCTCGGAGCGCATTGCGGCGCCGACTTCAGCATCCTTCTGCTCCACAAAGCTTATAGAATCCATCATATCCTTATACATTTTTTATTTCATCCTTTCAAGGCATAATATTCTGTTTGATTATACACTCTCTGCGGCAGAAAATCAAGGTATTAAACCCATATATATACAATAAATATATTATTGGGTGAAGACGAGTGAAGAGAAAAACTTTATTTATAAAAAATGCTGCCGTGCTCACTGTGGTGTCCCTGCTGCTCAAAACGGCAGGAATGGTGCTGAGAGTATGGCTTTCGGCCAGGCTCTTGGGTGAGGGACTGGGTCTTTATCAACTAATCGTATCGGTATATTTGCTGGTTTCCAAGCCGCTCACAGCAGGGTTTGAAACAGCCGTTACCAAGATAGGCAGCGAGGGGCTTCGGAGAGGCGACCGTGTTGTAAGATCCGCCCTGCTTTTGGCTCTGCCCACCGCCCTGATCGTGGGGGCATCTGTGATAAGCCTTGCCGACTACGTAGCCGCAATTCTGCTTTGCGATGCCCGTGCCGCTTTATCCCTAAGGGTGTTGGCCTTTTCCATACCCTTTATGGCGATGTCGGCCGTAATGAAGGGCTATTTTATTTCGGTGCGCAACACCCTACCCCACAGTATCACCCAGCTTATAGAACAGGGTGTGAGAATGGCAGCGGTGTTTATTTTTATCACCCTGGCGGCTGAGCGCGGCACAGAACTGCTTTGCGCCGCTGTTTTTCTGGCAGATTGTGTTGCCGAGGCAATATCCTTCCTGGCAATATATATTTGGGGCAAAATAAATATGACCAAAAGCAAAGCATCCCCCATTGGTCTGAATCACACATCCAGAGCTCTTCTTGGCATAGCACTGCCCGTGGCAGGTGAGCGCACCGTGACTACCGCATTTCACACTGCCGAAAATCTGCTTATCCCCGCTCTTGCGGCGGCAATGGCAGGCGGGCGTGATGCGGCCGTTGCCCTTTTCGGCGTGCTCAAAGGTATGGCGCTGCCCTTGCTTTTCTTCCCTTCTTCTTTTCTGGGGGTGTTTTCCACCCTTCTTATTCCCGAAATGGCCGAATCCGCTGCCAACGGCCGCCGTCTGCAACTCCAACGTGCCGTGAGCAACACGTTCCATATAATAATCACCTTTTCCATCTTGCTGGCTGCTCTCTTTTTCTTCTTTGCCGAACGGTTGGGTATGGCCATCTACGGCAACCGCGACGCCGCGTATATGATTCGTGTTTTAGCCCCCATCGTGCCCTTTATGTATTGCGAAAGCATTGCCGACGGAATGATGAAGGGCTTAGGACAGCAGGTGAACGCCTTTTGGTCGGGCGTGGTGGATGCTATATCACGAATCGGTCTTTCTTTTTTGCTTGTGCCAAGGCTGGGAATGAACGGTTTTCTTATCGTGATGTTTTGCAGCAACATCTCGGCCTGCATATATAAGGCTTCTCGAGTGCTTCGCACGGCCAACATGAAGGCCCTTATAGGTAAATGGATCATAAAACCAATAACTGCCGCACTTTTTTCAGGGGCAGCAGCCTCCTTTTTGTGCGGCAGTATAGGTATCTCCAACAATATTCTTTTTGTAGCAGCGGCAGGAAGCATCACTTCCCTGCTTTATTTCCTGCTGCTTTATTTAAGCGGCACGTTTAATCCGCTGAGCTTCTTCACATCCCTAAAAAGCGGCTCATAATATCGTGGCCGGGATCAATATAGTTGCCCGATTCCTCGGCTGCCTTTTCGCAGAAGCATCCGCAGCCCTTTTCTGCCGCCTTTTTGCGGTAGATCATATAGGGCACGGGCTCGCTGGAGTGGGTTTTAATGCAAAGGGGCGTGGGATGATCGGGCAGTATCATCACACCGAAATCCTCCTCGTCCTTTAGAGCATCCAGCACAATGGGGATCACGCGGCTATCAATAAGCTCTATGGCCTTCACCTTGTTTTCGGCCTCACCTCTATGTCCGCATTCATCGGGAGCCTCCATATGCACGTAAACAAGATCACAGCCCGACTTCATAAGCTCCACGGCAGCCCTGGCTTTGCCCTCGAAATTAGTGTCCAGATATCCGGTGGCGCCTTCCACCTCGGCCACCTTCATTCCTGCACAGCGGCCGATACCCTTCACCAGATCCACAGCACTCACAACACCGCCCTCTACACCGAATTTCTCCTTGAAATTTTCCAAAGCAGGGCGCTTTCCTTCGCCCCAAAGCCAGATAGAATTGGCAGGGCGAAGCCCCTTGGCAACTCGGGCCTTATTCACGGGGTGCTCCTTCAGAAACTCATAGCTTTCCTTCATCATAGCTATAAGCGGTGCGGCATTGGGGGAATTGCTTAGGTATTCGCCGATCACTCTGTCGCTTATATCGTGGGGAGGAGTGAGCGTGCCAAGATCTGTGGTGCCGTTGTTCACAACCAAACAATGGCGATAGCTGACTCCTGCATAGAATTTATATTTATCCGAGCCGAAATGCTCCTCAACAGAAGCTATGATCTCGGCGGCCTCTGCCGTGGAAATATCCCCCGCGCAATAATCTAGCATCACCTTTTTTTCGTAGGGCTCATCTTCCGAAAGAGTGACAATATTGCAGCGCAAAGTAACGTCGGTATCCTTAAGATCTATTCCGATACTGGCGGCCTCAAGCGGAGAGCGGCCCGTGTAGCACTCGGCAGGAGCATAGCCCATAACGCTGAGATTAGCCACATCGCTACCGGGCTTATAGCCATCGGGCACAGTCTTCACAAGGCCTATTTCGGCGGTGGCGGCCAGAAGATCCATATTGGGCTTAAAGGCGGCTTCCATAGGAGTCTTTCCGCCCAGAATATCCACGGGACGATCGGCCATACCATCGCATAAAAAAACAACGTTTTTCATAAAATCACATCCAATTTGAGGTATAGGAAAATCATACCACTCTTTAGCTTTTAAGTAAAGATTTTTTTGACTTGATTTTAGTGAGTTAAAATGTTAAAATACCGTTAACGATATCTTATTCTTTATTTAGGATGTGTGATTATGAGCAACATTAAAAGCGAAGGCACCGATCTTTTCTTTAACGCTATTCTCACTCTGGAAAATTTGAACGAATGCTACGACTTTTTTCAGGACGTGTGCACCGAGCAGGAAATAAAAGCTATTTCTCAGCGCTTTCTTGTGGCCAAAATGCTGGACGAAAAGAAGGTTTACAGCGAGATCGTTAAGGGCACCGGCGCCTCCACCGCCACGGTCAGCCGAGTTAAGCGTTCTCTCCTTGGCGGCAAGGGTTCCTATAAGCGCGCCTTCACGAGGATGAGCAAATGAGCGGCTACGGCGATTTTGCCTATTACTACAACCAACTGATGGCCGATGCCGATTATGATAAGCGGGCAGAATACCTTTGGGAGATATTCCGAAGATGGGGTGAGGCTCCCACTCTTTTGTTGGATCTGGCCTGCGGCACAGGTAGTATTGGCGGCCGCTTTTGGAAGCAGGGCGTGGATGTGATAGGGGTGGATTGCTCCGAAGATATGCTGGCTGTGGCAAGGGAAAATTATCCCGAAATGATGCTTTTGTGCCAGGATGCCACCGAACTTGATCTCTACGGCACCGTAGATGGCGCTATATGCTGCCTTGATTCTTTGAATCACATCGTAGGGTATGATAATTTCTGCCGCGCCATAGAGCGCACCGCTCTTTTCCTGGAGCCCGGCAAGCTGTTTATCTTTGATGTCAACACTCCCTATAAGCATCACCACGTTCTGGGCAACAACACCATCATCAAAGAATATGAGCACCTTTTCTGTGTTTGGCAAAACAGCACCGATAGCAGCGGCCTCACCCACATAGATCTGGATATTTTTGAAGAAGACGAGAACGAAGCATGGGTTCGCACCCATGAGGATATAAAAGAGCAGGCCTATTCGGCCGAGCAGATTGCCGAAGCCACTAAAAATGCAGGGCTGGAGATATTGGCAACGCTCGGAGATATGAGCTTTGATAAGCCCGATGAAAAAGCCGAGCGAATAATATACGTGTGCAAAAGGATTGAAAAATAATGGGCAAACTTGTTAGATGTATTACTTCCGACGGTGCCGTGATGGCCACCGCGCTGGATTCCACCGATATCGTGGCCGCCGCCGAGAAATTCCACGCCACCTCGGCTGTTACAACCGCTGCTCTGGGCAGGCTGCTCACCGCAGCCTCTATTATGGGTAATATGCTCAAGGGGAAAGACAACAGCCTCACTCTTCGCATTTCGGGCGATGGCCCTGCAGGCTCCCTTATAGCTGTCTCTGATTGGGAGGGCAACGTGCGCGGCTACGTGATGAATCCTATCGTGGAGCTGCCCCTTAATCCCAAAGGCAAGCTGGACGTTTCGGGCGCCATCGGCAAGAACGGCACCCTTTTCGTGCTGAAGGATTTAGGCCTTAAGGATCCCTACAACGGAAGCATTCCCCTTGTTTCGGGCGAGATTGCCGAAGACATCACCGCCTACTATGCCATAAGCGAGCAGATACCCACCGTGTGCGCTCTGGGCGTGCTGGTGAATCCGGATCTTTCGGTGAACGTGGCAGGCGGATATATCATTCAACTCCTTCCGGGAGCCGATGAAGCCACAATAGAAAAATTGGAAAAAAGCATCGAAGGTATGCGTTCGGTAACTCAGATGTTGGCCGACGGCATTTCCCCCGAAGATATGATAAGGCTGGCTCTTAAGGATTTCGACGTGGAGGTTCTTTACACCCAGGATGTTGCATATAAATGTAATTGCAGCAAGCAAAGAGTGGAAAAGGCGCTTATAAGCATCGGCCGTGAAGAACTGAAAAATCTGGCCGATGAGCAGGACACTACCGAAGTGAAATGCCACTTCTGCGATAAGACATATAATTTCAGCAAAGACGATCTTTTGAGCCTGGCAAAGAACAGTTAAAAATTTTTTGAAAAAATTGAAAAAATATTGTTGACAACGCAAAGCAAATGTGATAATATACTTTTCGCTGTCGGCTGTGAAGCTTAATTGCTTGCTCAACGAGTGTTGCCGAGAGAGGTATGGGAGCATAGCTCAGCTGGGAGAGCATCTGCCTTACAAGCAGAGGGTCACAGGTTCGAGCCCTGTTGTTCCCACCACGTGGCCTGGTAGTTCAGCTGGTTAGAACGCTAGCCTGTCACGCTAGAGGTCGTGGGTTCGAGCCCCATCCAGGTCGCCACTTGCCTCTGTAGCTCAGTAGGTAGAGCAGAGGACTGAAAATCCTCGTGTCATTGGTTCGATTCCGATCGGAGGCACCATGTTTGCGGATTTAGCTCATCTGGTAGAGCGCCACCTTGCCAAGGTGGAGGTAGCGAGTTCGAGCCTCGTAATCCGCTCCAAACCCCAAGTCTTTTGACTTGGGGTTGTTTTTTGTTTATTTTATGTATCTAAAAAATGAATAAATAACTTGCTTTTTTTAATATAATAATATATTATAATAATTATATTGAGGAAGAATGTGCTTTTTTTAGGATAGGTGATATTTTTAATGTTATTAGAAACAATATTTTCCGGTTTATCCGGCAATTTTTCCTTGTTTAAACTGTTTGTTTCAATAATTTCTTCATTGATAGTTATATTCCTTTGCTTACCTGTGCACGAGTTTTCTCATGCAATGGCAGCTAATATATTGGGGGACAAGACTGCAAAGTATCAAGGCAGATTAACTCTTAATCCATTGGCACATATTGATTATTTAGGCGCTTTGATGATAATTTTGTTTGGCTTTGGCTATGCAAAACCCGTTCCTGTTAATCCATATAACTTCAAAAGATATAAAGTAGGAATGGCTGTTACCAGTGTAGCAGGACCTGTTTCCAATATGCTTTTGAGCGCTTTACTAATTTTGATGGGTAACGTTACTAGTATGTTTTTTGGCTACGGTTCTTTTGCTGCAGCAATTATGTTTAAGGCTGCACAAATTAATGTTTCACTTGCTGTATTTAATTTAATTCCCATTCCTCCGCTTGACGGATCAAACATTTTGTTTTCTATTGCCCCATACAAGGTTGAGGCATTTTTTAGGCGTTATGAACGTTTTTTCTATTATGGTTTGATCGCTTTGATTATATTTGGTGTTCTTGATGAACCGTTGTATAGATTTTCATCCGGTTTATATAATTCGCTGAACAATCTAATCGGAGCACCCTTTAAAAATGTAGTAATTTGAGGTATTTATTATGGATGCAATCTGCTATAAAGTGGCGGATTTTGAGGGGCCGCTTGATTTGTTGCTAACCCTTATATCCAAAAACAAAATGAATATCTATGACATCAACATCACCGAACTGCTTAGTCAGTATATGCAACAGATTGAATTGTTTAAAGAAAACAATATGGATGTTGCCAGTGAATTTTTGGAGATGGCTGCACGCTTGGTTTACATAAAATCAGCTATGCTTCTTCCTAAGTATGATGATGATGTCGACCCGCGTGCTGAGTTATCAGGTGAGTTGCTTGAGTATCAGGTTTGTAAAGAGATGGCTGCACGCTTATCTCAAATGACAGACGGCTTCAACCGTTTTGTTCGTTTGCCGGCACCTGTTATTATAAATAAAAATTATCGCAGAAATCATTTGCCTGAAGAACTTTTACCTGCTTATCTTAATGCTATCGGGCGCGGTATGCGCAAGCTTCCGCCGCCTGCCGAGACCTTTACTCCTCTTGTTGCTAAAAAAATTGTATCGGTATCCAGTAAGGTTGTTTTTGTTTTGCGTAATTTGCGGCAGAGAGTTAAGGTTAGATTTTCATCATTGTTTGAAAAAGCAGAGAGTAGAAGTGAACTTGTAGCAACTTTTCTTGCTGTTTTAGAATTAATAAAAACACGCCGCGTTAAAGCTGAAGGCGATGGAAATGATATTTCTATTGCTATGTGTAGTGAGGTGACCGACAATGACACAGAATGAAATCAAAAAAGAATTTGAAGCACTTGTCTTTGCTTCGGGTGAACCTCTACCAACCGATAGAGTTTGCGAAATTCTTGAGTGCAAGCCCAAACAGGTAGAAAAAGCGGCAGCAGACTTGAATGAAGATTATACACTACGAGACAGTGCTTTGTCATTAATAAGAGTTAATGACAGTTGGCAGCTTACTACTAGGCCTGAGTTTGCAGGCAACATTCGAAAGATGCTTGAAATTCAGCGAAACACACCTCTTTCTCAAGCTGCTTTTGAAGTGTTGGCTGTTGTTGCATACAATCAACCGGTTACCAAATCATTTGTTGAGCAGGTGAGAGGTGTCGATTGCTCGGGCGTTATTTCTTCACTTGTTGAAAAGGATCTAATTGAAGAAAAAGGCAGACTTGAGCTGCCGGGCAGGCCTCTTATATATGGCACTACTGAAAGATTTTTAAGGTGCTTTTCTTTAGAGAACTTGTCCCAGCTACCTCCGTTACCCGAACGTGATGACGGAGCAGATCATTCGGTTGATGAATCGGATGAAAACAATAACGATGTAAATCAAACCGACAATAATTAACAGGAGGTTTTTAATTATGAGTGAAAATGCTATCAAAGGTATTATGGATGTCACAATGGAAAAGGTTCGTGCAATGTGTGATGCTGATACAATCATTGGTAAACCCATTGTAGCCAATGATGATTTAACCATTATCCCTATTTCAAAGGTTTCGTTTGGGTTTGCTTCAGGTGGATCTGATTTTCCCACCAAAACCGGACGCAATGCTTTTGGTGGCGGTGGCGGTGCAGGTATGACCATTGCTCCCACTGCATTTCTTGTTATTAAAGGCACTGAGGTTCGTATGCTTCAAGTAAGCAACAAGCCCGATGCAACAGATAAGGCAATTGCTCTTTTGCCCGAATTGGTCGATAAAATCACCGGCTTGTTCAAAAAGGATAAAACCGAAGACAAAGCTGAATAATAATCTTTGATCATACCCCATAATTATCAATATATGATATTGTTGGGGGTAATCGCCTTGAAAAGATTTTTTGCTTTGCTTTTTTCTTTGTGCTTAATTTTTAATTTGTCTTTTGATTGTGCGGCACAACCGATTTTTTCAATTACCGCTCAATGTTGCGTTCTTATTGATGCAGCATCCGGATGCGTAATTTATGAAAAAAACGCTTATAAAAGGGCTTCTATGGCAAGCACCACTAAAATAATGACAGCCCTTATTTTAAGCGAAC
>JAZRGE010000116.1:0-8088 GCA_045644025.1 Acutalibacteraceae bacterium
AGAGTGATCCTGCCGCCGCTATCGATGGAGCGAACCACAGCTTTTATATCGTCTCCCACGCTCAATCGATCCTTGGGATGAGATATGCGCGAAACCGAGATGGAATCGATAGGCAAAAGGGAAATTATTCCGCAGCCGATATCACAAAAGGCGCCGAAATTTTCCAGATGAGTTACCCTGGCAACCACAATATCTCCGGGCACAAGATGCTTTATATATTCATCGCGGCATTTTTCCTGAGCCGATCTGCGGGAGAGCATGGCATAAAATCTGCCCGACATATCGGAGCGCACCGCTTTAACCTGAAAGCACACTGCCTTGCCCACTCTGGAAATAAGCGCAATATCCTTCACGCTACCGTCGGCTATGCCTATCGCGCCTTCCTCTCTTGGAATAATTCCCTGCATACATCCCAAATCCACCACCAAATTGTGCTGGGAATCGCAAACCAGCGCCCTGCCCTCCAGCAATTCTTCTCTGGCGGCGGCTTCGCTTAACGCCGTGGGCGAACAAACTGTTTTTCGGTTTTCTGTAGTCTCCAAAAGTCTGCCTTCGGGATAGTAATACTTCATCCTATTTTCTCGCCTTTCATTTTTCAGTTCCCTAAAATATATGAATGGCAAAATTGTTTTAGAATTGCCCTGTTTTTGCTCTCGAAAAATTTATTTTTAGAAAAGTTGACCCAATGTTGCCCAAAACAATGCAACATTGGGTCTTTTAGCGCCTATATGTGAAAGGGAGGTTTAGCAATGAACAAAACCACACAAAAAGAAAAGCTGTTTTGCCGATACTACCAGCAAACGGGAAATTATCGGGAAGCAGCGGCAAGGGCGGGTTATTCACAGCCCGAACGACAAGGCTTGCGGCTATTGGGCACCAAGCGCATTGCCGACGAGCTGGCCGAAAGCCCCTGCAAGGCTCCTGTTTCGGAAGAAATAATAAAGGGGCTTCGCAGGTTGGCCTTTGGGAGCATTGCCGATCCGATAAGACTTATGTTTGCCGAGGAGATTCCCGAAAACATCGATTCTTTGGATCTGTTTTGCGTAGCCGAAATTAAACGCCCGAAAGGTGGCGGAATGGAGATAAAGTTCTTCGACCGCCTAAAGGCTCTGGAGCATTTAGCCCAATTATCGCAGGAATTCACGGTGAGCTCCGCCGAGCCCTTCTACAAAGCATTGGAAGATTCGGCTAAAGGACTTTTCTTGCCAAACGGTGACGAGTATGGAATTTAAGCCCTTTTCTCCCAAGCAATTAAGTGTGCTCTGCTGGTGGTGCGAGCACTCTCCCTTTCGAACCAGGGATGCCATTATCTGTGATGGTGCCGTAAGGAGCGGAAAGACCCTTTGTATGTTTATATCCTTCGTATTCTGGGCCTTTTATCGCTTCCAAGGGCAATCCTTCGCACTGTGCGGCAAAACAGCCACATCCCTGCGCCGCAACATACTGACACCGATGCTCCCCATTCTCACTGATCTGGGTTTCGACTGCAAGCTCATCCAGAGCAGGGGCGAACTTATCATCACATTCGGCCACAGAACAAACACCTTCTTTCTTTTTGGTGGCAAAGACGAATCCTCTGCCGCCCTGATTCAAGGTTTGACTCTGGCAGGCGTGATGTTTGACGAAGTGGCTTTGATGCCACGCTCCTTTGTGGAACAGGCATTGGCAAGGTGTTCGGTATCCGGTTCTAAATTCTGGTTCAACTGCAACCCGTCCTACCCCTCACATTGGTTCTATCTGGAATGGATAAAAAAGCAAAAGGAAAAGAATGCCCTTTATCTACATTTCCTTATGGACGAAAATCCGTCGCTCGATGCAGATATACTCGACCGATATCGCAGCCTTTATTCGGGGGCCTTTTACGAGCGCTATATTCTGGGAAAATGGGTGGCGGCCGAGGGACTTATCTACCCCATGTTTAAGGAAGAGGATATTACTACTGCGCCAGGTGAATGCTCAGCCTACTTCGTATCCTGCGATTACGGAACGGTCAATCCTTCTTCCTTTGGGCTTTGGGGTCTGGTAGACGGTGTTTGGTACAGGATCGAGGAATACTACTACGATTCCCGGCGCCAAGGCCAGCAGAAGACCGACGAAGAATACTACGTTGAACTGGAAAGACTTATTTGCGGCAGAAATATAAAGGCTGTTATATGCGATCCTTCAGCCGCTTCCTTCATCACCTGCATTAAAAGGCATGGACACTACAGAGTTATCCCCGCAAGAAACGACGTGCTGGATGGAATCCGAAAGGTTTCCGATGCACTAAAATCAGGAAGGATAAGGATCTGCAAGGGCTGTGCCGACACTATAAGGGAGTTTTCCCTTTATAGGTGGGATGAAAGCGGTAGCAAGGACGCACCGATTAAGGAAAACGACCACGCGATGGACGACATACGCTATTTTGTTTCCACCGTGCTTTCGGGCCCTTCGGCCTCGGGCGTGGCCATAGCCGCACACAGAAACTAATTGAGAGGAGAATGATTTTGGCAACTATATTCAAAAAGAAGAAATCAGCGCCAAAAGAAAGCAACAAAAGCGTGAACACCACCCGCGCTCTGCAGCACCCCTTCAGCGCCCTTGATCGCTATTGCCCTCTCGGTGATCCGGAACTGGGGGTTTATGAATCTATCCGCGAGGCGATCCCCGTGGTGGATTCGGCCATCTGCAAAATTGTTCGTCTTATTGGGGGATTCCACATTTCCTGTGAAGACCCTTATTTAGATGAAAAGGTGAAAACATACTTAAAGGATATAAAGGTTGGCCCCTGCCTTAGGGGTATTGATAGCTTCTTAGCTGTGTATCTGGATCAGATGCTCACCTACGGCACGGCTATAGGCGAAATTATCACCGATGCCGACGGATGCCCCGCCGCTCTTTACAACGCAAACCTTAAAGACGTGGAACTGAGAGCAGGAAAAAACGGGATGGATCTGGAAATATGGGCGTTTGGTGAAAACAGCACTCTCGCCCCCGTGCCGCATCCCGAAAATCTGCTTATCGGTATGCTCAATCCGTCTCCCGGCAAGCTTTGCGGAAATTCTTTGCTTAAAGGCCTGCCTTTTGTGAGTTCCATACTGCTTAAGATCTTCCAGACCATAGGCACCAACTGGGAGCGAATGGGCAATCTGCGCTTTGCAGTAACCTATCGCCCCGACAGCAATAGCTACGACCCTGTTTCGGCCGGAGACCGCGCTGCCGATATTGCCAAGGAGTGGTCTAAGGCCATGAGCGACGACGGCTCAGTTCGCGATTTTGTAGGTGTTGGAGATATAGATATCAAGGTGATAGGCGCCGACAACCAAATCCTGGATTCTTCGGTGCCCGTGCGCCAGATGATGGAGCAGATAGTCTCCAAAACGGGGCTTCCGCCTTTCCTTTTAGGGCTTTCTTGGTCTTCTACCGAGAGAATGTCGTCTCAGCAAGCCGATATGCTCACAAGTGAGTTGGAAAGCTATCGCAAAATTCTGGAAGGGGCTATTCGCAGAATAGTGGGCCGCTACCTTGCACATCACGGCTGTTTCGAGGGCTTTGAGATCACATGGGATGATATAAACCTTCAGGACGAAACAGAACTTGCCAGAGCAAGGCTTTTGCGTTCCCAGGCCAAACAGATAGAAGAAAAACTCGGAGGTGAAACAAAATGAAAAACGCTGTTATTTCCCACACAGGCGCTCCCAAGGAAGGCGAGCTGGATATTATCAACTCTATGACTCGTCGCCCCTTTACAGCAGAAGAATTATACGTCTTCTCCGTGACACTTTGCGACAACGATATCGACCGAGATTTTGAGCGCTTCACACTCAACGCTCTTAACAGTCTGGCTCAGATGTATGTTGGAAAGACAGGCATCTTTGATCACTCCATGAAGGGCAAGGATCAGGTGGCCAGGATTTTCTCCTGCCAGGTGGAATCCAAGCCGGGCGTGTTCACAAAGGATGGTTTGCCCTATTCCTGCCTTACAGCGCGTGCATATATGCCACGCACCGCCAAGAACGAAGAACTGATCGTTGATATTGATGCCGGCATAAACAAAGAGGTGAGCGTGGGCTGCTCTATGGAAAGTGCCACCTGCTCGGTGTGCGGCACCGATCGCCGCATCGGCTGCTCCCACAAAAACGGCAGACATTATAAAAAAGACGGAATGAAGGTGCTTTGCCATACCGTGCTGGACAACCCTAAAGATGCCTTTGAGTGGTCGTTCGTGGCGGTACCTGCCCAGCCTAAGGCAGGTGTTACCAAGGCCTTCTGCCCAAAAGGTGAAATTTCTTCCGAAACAGATGTGGCAGCATTGCTGGCAAAAAAACTGGGCATCGATTCGATTGAGCCCAATGCTTTGGATGGTTTTGTGAGCCGCATAAAGAGCCTGGCAAATAAGGGTGAAAACTACCTGGAAGAGCTCAAAAAACGCGCGCTGGGTGAAATATCATCCCTTTGCGGCAATGATTCTGCCCGAATAATGAAGGAATCCTTAGAGCGAATGAACGCCGACGAACTGGAAAGCTTCTGCAAATCGGTGCACGCCCATTCCCTTGCCGCCAAACTGCCCAAACCCCAAACCGCATCGGCAACCCCCATTGCCAAAAACGGCGAAAACAATTTTAACTTTATTGTTTAGAAAGGACGATAAAAATGTATTTTTACAAAGGTTTTAATGAAAACATCTGCACATTTGAAACAAGCGGCCAGGTAGAAGCCGGCCAGCCCGTTTCCGTGTGCGAAAACTGCACTGTGAAGGCCACCGAAAACGGTATGGAATTTCACGGTGTAGCAGTAAACAGCCGCAACGGTGCAGCATCCGTTCAGCTTACAGGCTACGTTGAGCTTCCCTACACCGGCTCTGCTATTCAGGTTGGTATGGTCTCCCTTGCCGCCGATGGCCAGGGCGGTGTTGTTCTCAACGAAAACGGCAAGAAGGTTCTTGCTGTAAGCGTAGATACCGAAAAAGCCATTGTTGGCATTATTCTTTAAGGAGGTCTTCAAATGAGTTACGATTCCATTAAACTTGAAAAGGGTATGTATGCCGTTTCCGGAAAAAGCTTCAGCGACGTATTGGAGGAGCTGGATCCCTCTCAGGCCTATGCAGGCACTGCTATGGAGGGCTTAGATGCTTTTGGCCGCCAGCTTAAGAGATTTGATATCAAGGTTGCAGGCAACGGTTCCGACTGCGTTCAGAAATTCTTTAACACCACTCAGTCGGCTGCCCTGTTCCCCGAATATATCTCCCGCGCTGTGCGCCAGGGTATTACCGAGGCTAATCTCCTTCCCGAGATCGTGGCCACTACCACCAAGATCGACGGCATGGACTATCGCACGATCTATTCCGTACCCACCGAAGAGGATAAAACTCTTGGCCGTGTAGAGGAAGGCGCTGCCATTCCCCAAACAGTTATCCGCTCTCAGGACAACCTTGTGAAGCTCAATAAATACGGCAGAATGCTTGTTGCTTCCTACGAAGCTCTCAAGTTCCAGAGGCTGGATCTCTTCACAGTTACTTTGAAGCAGATTGGTGCCTACATCGCTCGCCAGCAGCTTAATTCTGCTATCGACGTGTTGCTGAACGGCGATGGCAACAATAATCCTGCCGCTGTTGTTGCCTCAAAGGAAAGCGGTAAGCTTGCCTACACAGATCTTATCAACCTGGTGAACAAGCTTTATCCCTATGATATGACCACCATCATTGCCTCTCCTGCCACTATGGTGGAAATGCTGAATCTGGACGAATTCAAGAATCCCCAGACCGGCATCAACTTCCAGGGCACCGGCAAGATCGGTCATCCTCTGGGCGCCAACTTTATTAAGACTGCCGCTATCCCCAACGGAATGATCCTCGGCCTGGATAAGCGCTACAGCCTTGAAATGGTGGTGGCGCAGGATGTGGCTGTGGACTACGATAAGCTGATCGACCGCCAGCTCGAGCGTGCCGCTATCACATCTATTGCAGGCTTCTCCAAGATCTTCACAGATGCTTCTGCCGCTCTCACCCTTTAATTCAATATAAAAGGTGCTGCGGACAACCGCAGCACCTAATCAGGAAAGGATGAAGTTTATGAAGATTGAGATCCCTGTGAGCAATGTGCTTTCTTCCTTTTTGGATATGACAGGAGAGACTGAGGCTTGCGATTGGATAGAATTTTGCAAGGCCTCCTGCAACACCATTGCCGCCAGCGTTCGGGAAAACATAGACGTTTCTGCCTACGAATCACAGCTTTGCTATACTGCTGCCTGCCACGCATTTTATATGTATGTGCTACGAGGATGTGCGGGCAACATTGCCTCCTTTAAGGCTTTGGATATCACTATTGAAAACGTGAATCAACTCACGCTGAATGCCGCCAAGGCTATTTTCGAAGGCGCTATGGCATCAATATCTCACCTGCTTAAAAGCACAAGATTTGCCTTCAAGGCAGTTTAGGAGGGATAGTTTGCTGGCAAAAACCATAAAGAAACTTTTCCGCACGTTCGGTGGCCCCGTGATAATATATTCCCCCAGCGTTCCACCTTTTTCGGGCAACAGCTACGGTTTTCTGCAACCCCTGCGCTATAAAAACAAGATGTACGTAGATGCTCAGTTGGATGAGCTTGGTCTCGACGACGACGGCCGATACGTCTACATCGGATTACCCGATCGGCTGCTCACCGATTCGGCCTCCAACGGCCGCCAAATAGACGTGAACAACCAGATGTATTCGGTAATACGTGCCGAAAACGTCTATCACAAAAACGAGGCTATATACGTGTGGGCCATTATTAAGAGAGATAGAGGTGGTATGTATATTTGATAGCCTGACATTACTGGAAAAGATAATGAAGCACCTGCAAAGCAAGGTGACGGATCCCTCGGTTGGGGTGAACGTGATAGAAAAATTTCCCAGTGTATATATGCATTACCCGCTTAACAGCACAGCGCTGGCAGTTTCTTTTAAGGCAATAGAGCTCACCGCTCTCGGCTCTTCCCCAGCCGGAATAAGAGAGCTGGAAATAGACGTATTTACAGCACGTGACCGCGGGCTCTACACCCACCAGGAAATTGTAGATAAAACTGTGGATGCGCTTTGCAGCCTTTCGGGTCCTTCGGTCTCCTCGGCTAAAATATCCGAGCCGAAATACGATCGCACCTCTTCCGCTCTTCACACCGCAATAGTTTGCCCTCTGGCTTTCGGCAATTAAATCCCTCTTTCTTCTCCGTTCGCTTTATATTGACATTTTTTGATTTTTATTCTATAATAAACTTACAATAATTAACAATTATAGAAAAAACAGAGAGGTGTTCAATATGTTAGTCCCAACCGGTATGGTCCGCAAAGTGGATGAGCTGGGCAGAGTTGTGGTTCCTAAGGAGCTTCGCCGCAGGCTTGGCATAGAAGACGACAGAGATTTTTTCGAAATATATATGGATGGCGATAGTATTGTTTTGAAAAAATATCAACCCAACTGCATCTTCTGCGGAGATATGGAGAACCTTATTTCCCAGGGTGGAAAGAACGTTTGCGTGAAATGCGCAACTGAGCTTCAGAGCAAGCTCTAATGCCGAAAAAAGCTAATATCCGGCAGCCGATGGTTGCCGGATATTATTATATACAATTAGTATATTTTGGCCTTTTTAGGCTTGACAAAGCCCTTGTTTTAAGGTATTCTTGGAATAATTTTATTTTTAGGAGTGAATACTATGGAATTCAAAAGTACATACCTTACGAAGGTGTACGATCAGGTTTGCAAGCGCAATCCCGGCGAGACCGAGTTCCTTCAGGCTGTGAAAGAGGTTCTGGTTTCTCTGGAGCCCATCGTTGCTGCCAATCCCAAGATTGAGGCCAACGGCATTCTGGAGCGCATTGTAGAGCCCGAGCGTATGATCAGCTTCCGTGTTTCCTGGGTAGACGATAACGGCAATGTTCAGGTAAACCGCGGCTACAGAGTTCAGTTCAACTCTGCTATCGGCCCCTACAAGGGCTGCCTTCGCTTCCATCCCACTGTTAATGCTTGCATCACCAAGTTCCTCGGCTTTGAGCAGACCTTTAAGAACAGCCTCACCGGCCTGCCCATGGGCGGCGGTAAGGGCGGCTCTGATTTCGATCCCAGAGGTAAGTC
>JAZRGE010000117.1:0-6218 GCA_045644025.1 Acutalibacteraceae bacterium
TTTGGAGTACCGCCTGCCGAACGGACAAACGGTAAAATTTCTTGATGATAATGCCACCTATCTTGGCAGTCAGTTAGAGTGTGCATTTGGCGGTGACCGCTGTTTCGGAATTGTGGCGAATATGGAATTTATACTTGTTTGTACTTATGAAGAAAACGGTGAAAATCCAGAACTTGTTGTTTATAAAAAGAGATAATTTCCCTCTTTTGCTGATAGCAGCACATGCTGCTATCAAAGAATCTAAGTAATTAAAGTTATAAAGTGAAATTATCCCTCTGTTGAGAAATCGGCAGAGGGGTTTTTATTGACAAAAATTTTCGCTGGTGTTCTAATACGCTTAGAAGTGTTGGGATGTTTCTTCCCGAGACACTTCTACAAGCGGCAGATTCCCCCAACGGCAATTGGAACCTATTCAGGGACTCTGCTGATTTTGTTTTCCACTTTTGCCGATGGCACCACAGGAGCAATTAGCAAAATTAAAAGCGAACGGTTTAACCGTTCGCTTTTTTTAATCTCTCAGATAAATTGTTCTGGAATTTCGGTTCATATAAACGCTTAGCACGGGGCCTATGCCCAGCAGCGTGCAGGCGAGGGATGATCCGCCGGAGCTAAAGAAGGGAAGCGTGATTCCCACAACGGGCAGAAGCGAGATGCACATTCCGATATTGATAATGCATTGCGAAGCCAGCATTGCAAAATATCCCACGCAGATATAGGAACCGAGATCATCGGTGGATTTTTTGGAAATATAAAGTATTCTAAGGCAGATTCCGCTGAGCAGCGCCACAACCACAAGGCAGCCAAACAATCCGAATTCTTCGCCGATGGAGGAGAAGATGAAATCGTTGTAGCCTTCGGGGATATTGCCTTTTTGCACAAGCTGGCCCTTAAAAATGCCTTGGCCGAAGAAGCCGCCGCCTGCCATCGCGATTCTGGCGCGCCATTGCTGCCAGTCGTCTCCCCAAAGGTCGTCTTCCAGATCCAGCATGGAAAGTATGCGGCCCTGCTGGGCATCGTTCATCACAAGGAAGTATATAATGGGCAGCATCACCAGCACAGCCACTCCGGCGATTATAAAATATCTGGCTTTGAGCCCTGCGGCAGCCAGCATAGCCAGCACCATAAAAGCAAATATCATTGCTGTGCCGTCGTCGCCCTGGAAGTGCACCAAGAGCACGGGGAAGGCCGCATGCAGGCACACGGGCAACAGAATTTTGAGATTGTTTATCCTATCCTTAACAGCGCTAAGATGAGCCGCAAAGGTGATCATAAAAGCCAGCTTCATAAGCTCGGCAGGCTGAAAATACATTCCGCCCGGCAGAGCCAGCCAGGCTTTATCGTCGGTTCCTGCAGGAGCGTAGCCCACGTAGAAGGTGAGCAGCACGGGCACAACGCCCACAACGGCCAGCACAGGCCACCATTTGGCCAGCTTGCGGTAGTCTACTCCGGAAGCAACTATTGCGGCCACAAGGCCCAAAACAAGGGCCAGAGCTTGAGTCATAAACTGCCTGTTGGTGCCGATGAATTGGGTGGCGGAGAGAACGGCTATACATCCATAGCCCGAAGCTAATATGCAAAGCAGGAAAAGCACTTTATCGCATTCGCGGATATAGTCGGCAATAGCGCCGAGTATTCTTCTCATTCCGTCACCTCCGTATCGTTAGTTTAGTGTTTTACTTATTTTTGGGAATAAACATAAGGCTTAGATCGGCGCCTGTGTAAATGCCGTTTACCTTGCCGCTTTCGGTGTACTGCCACATAAGCATATCGTAGGGGAAGAAGGGCTTTGAGGTGTACTGGGCAAACCATTTCGGATATTTTTCCAGTTTATCAAGCTCCAGCTTATCGCACATCCACTCAATATTTCCGTAGACCATAGGAGTATGCCCTGCGGCGGCAATTCTTTCGCAAAAAGCGGTGGTGATTTCGGTGATTTGTTTGGCCGAAAGATTATTAGCTCTGGCATCCACTCCCTCGATTATCTCCATATCGAAGACAATGGGCAGAGTGACATTATAGGCAGATATTTTATTGAGAACGTATTCGGCCTCGGCTACGGCCTCTTCGGGGGTGATGGCCTGGGAGAAGAAATAAACTCCCACATCCAACCCTGCAGCAATAGCGCCCGAGATATTGGAATAGAAATAGCTGTCGGTCTTAAGATCGCCGCTCGCACCATAGCCACGATAGCCAAGGCGGATAATAGCGGCGCCCACGCCGTCTCCTGCAACGGCAGACCAATTCACGCTGCCCTGATATTGGGAGACATCCACAACGGTCTTTACATCGTAGAGATCGTTTTCGGCATACGTTTTGCGGCCGTTTACATCGGAAATAAGGCTTGTATCCACCGAGTTCATCTTAAGGGCGTTGTTGATAGGTGAGTAGCAGATGCCGCTGTCGTTCTTATAAACAATGGCATCGGTGATAAACTGCTGGATAAAGTGAATATTTACACCGTAGCGGGCAGCATAGTCCTTGAATTTCTCGATAGGGATCATTTCTTCATCAATAATGCGCTGCTTTTCGGCAATGGTGCCGCGCTGACTTTTAATGGCGGCTTTATAGTTGCCCTCTCTTTTAAGCACAATGGCACAGCACACACATCCTGCAATGCAAAGCAGCAGGGAAAAGGCGGTGAGAAGAGCTATAATAATATGAAGTTTTTTTATTCTTTTATTAATTCTGGGGGTAAGTTCGTTCAATTCAAACACCTCGAAAAAAATCATACCACAACGCTTCGTTTTTTTCAACAAAATGCGTCCGATAATTTATTGAAAAAATTCAATTCGTCAAATTGTGCTGCTGCGGTAAAAATAATTGACAATTCTACCAAATGTATGTATAATTGAAAAGGTAATTGGTATATTTAGCGTTTTGTGAACATACGGTATCAATTCGGGCATACTAGAATTAATCAATAAAATGATTTAAGGAAGTGCCGATTTTGGATAAGATCATTATTAACGGCGGCCGTCCCCTTAAAGGAGAGGTCTTTATAAGCGGTGCAAAGAACGCGGCGGTAGCTATCTTACCGGCCGTGCTTTTGTGCAACGAGCCTTGCCGTATTGAAAATATTCCCGAGATCTCCGATGTGGCCACCCTTATCCGCATTATCTATGAATTAGGCGGTAAAGTTAAGGTTATCAACAGCAACACGGTGGAGATCGATCCGAAGAACATAAATTCCTTTGTGGTTTCGGCCGATATGAGCCGCAGAATGCGTGCCAGCAGCTATTTTATAGGCGCAATGCTGGGCAGATTCAATAAGGCGCGAATAGCTCCTCCCGGCGGCTGTGATTTCGGCGTGCGCCCCATAGATCAGCATATAAAAGGATTCGAGGCATTGGGAGCAAAGGTGATCATTGATAACGGAATGGTGGATGCCAGAGCCGTGCGTCTCACAGGCGCCCCCATTTATCTCGACGTGGTATCGGTTGGTGCCACCATCAACATTATGCTTGCCGCAGTTAAGGCTCAAGGCCTCACTGTTATCGAAAACGCCGCACGCGAGCCTCATATAGTGGATCTGGCCAACTTCCTCAACTCTATGGGCGCCGATATAATGGGCGCAGGCACAAACGTGATAAAGATCCGCGGCGTGGAAGAGCTTCATGGCACAACCTACAGTATCATCCCCGATCAGATCGAGGCCGGCACCTATATGGTGGCCGCAGCTGCCACCGGCGGCGATGTGCTTATAAGGAACGTTATTCCCAAGCATCTTGAATCTATCAGTGCCAAGCTGGAAGAAATGGGTGTCACTATAGAGGAATACGATGAAGAAGTAAGGGTAGTGGCCAACGGCCGCCCCAAGCACTGCAATGTGAAGACATTGCCTCACCCCGGCCTCCCCACGGATATGCAGCCCCAGATCACCACAATGCTGGCTATTGCGCAGGGCACAAGCATTATCACCGAAGGCGTTTGGGATAATCGCTTCCGCTATGTAGATCAGTTGGCCTTGATGGGCGCAGATATAAAGGTGGATGGCAAGGTTGCCGTGGTGAACGGTGTGGATTCCCTTAAGGCTTCTCCGCTCAGGGCTTATGATCTAAGAGCGGGCGCGGCAATGGTTATCGGTGCGCTGATGGCTGAGGGTGAAAGCACTGTGGAAAATATCGAGTATATCGATCGCGGATATGAAAAAATTGTAGAAAAGCTCACAGCCTTGGGTGCAGATATTAAGAGGGTGACATATCCCGAGCCTTTTGCTGTGAACGAAGCATTATAATAAAAAGGGACAGATGCGAGCGTCTGTCCCATTTCTATAATAAAGGCGGTTTTAGGAATAATATGGCAAAGATATTTCCAATGTTCAGCGGCAGCAGCGGAAACGCCACGTTTGTTGGGGGAGGCGGTGCAGCTGTGCTTGTTGATGCAGGCCACAGCGCCACGTCTATCCTTAAAAAACTGGAAAATCACAACATAAATATCTGTGATGTAAAGGGTATCTTTATCACCCACGAGCACACAGATCATATTAAGGGCCTTCCTCTTCTCGTGAAGCGCACGGGGATTCCTGTTTATGCCACAAGTGGCACGGCCGAGGCAATAGAGCAGATTTATCCCGAATTAACGGTGGAAAGAATCGATGGTTGTGTGGAACTTGAAGGCATAAAAGTGTGCTCGTTTGCCACATCCCACGATAGCGCTCAGTCTTGCGGCTACAGAATAGAGTTGCCTGATGGGCTAAAATTTGCCGTGTGCACCGATTTAGGCTATGTGAGCGAAGATGTAAAAGTATCTCTCTGCGGCTGCGATGCCGTGCTGATTGAATCCAATCACGATGTGATGATGCTGCAAAACGGACCCTATCCGTTTGATCTTAAGTGCCGTATAGCAGGGGAGAGAGGTCATCTTTCCAATGCAGCCTGCGCGGCCTGCTTGCCTGAAATCGTGAAGAGTGGCGCCACAAGGATAATTCTCGGCCACATCAGCCGTGAGAACAACACTCCCGAAGTGGCGCTTGCCTGTGCCAGATCCACCCTTATCGAAACGGGGCTTCGGGAAGACTACGATTACATACTTCGCGCCGCCGCACCCGACGGCGATGAGATTTTTTATATTTCGAGGTAATTATGGTTAAGATCACTGTTATCACCGTGGGAGGCCTTAAAGAAGCCTATTGGAAATCGGCGGCCGCCGAATATGTGAAGCGGCTTTCGGCCTTTTGCAATCTGGATGAAATTGAGATTTCTCCTGCATACTTGCCCGAAAACCCATCGGATATGCAGATAGCCGCTGCCCTAGAGGAAGAGGGCAAAAAAATAATTGCCAAGTTGCCTAAGCAGGCCAAGGTGTTTGCCATGTGTATAGAAGGCAAAGAGGTGGAAAGTGAGCAGTTCGCAAAGCAGATAAGCGATATCACTTCGCTTTGCGGCCATCTGGTGTTTATTATCGGCGGCTCCTGGGGGCTTAGCGAAAGCGTTAAGAAATGTGCAGACTATCGAATGTCTATGTCTAAAATGACATTCCCCCACAGAATGGCAAAGATAATGCTGCTGGAGCAAATATACCGTGCCTTTAAGATAAACGGCGGCGGCACATATCATAAGTAGGAGATAAGTTATGGATTATCAGAAGGAATCATTAAAACTCCACAGCCAATGGAACGGCAAGATCGAGGTTGTGTCCCGTGTGGCTGTGAATACCTCGGAGGAGCTGGCTTTGGCCTACACTCCCGGTGTGGCCGCTCCCTGCCTGGAAATAGAAAAGGATATTGATAAAAGCTACGAATACACACGCCGCCACAATCTTTGCCTGGTGGTTACCGATGGAACGGCGGTGCTTGGTCTTGGTGATATTGGCCCCGAGGCCGGAATGCCTGTGATGGAAGGCAAATGCGTGCTGTTTAAGGAATTTGGCGGTGTTGATGCTTTTCCCTTGTGCATTAAGAGCAAGGATGTAGATGAAATCGTGCATACCATAAGCCTTATCTCGGGCAGCTTCGGCGGTGTGAACTTAGAGGATATAAGTGCACCCAGATGCTTTGAGATTGAGCGGAAACTTAAAGAATGCTGTGATATTCCCGTTTTCCACGATGATCAGCACGGCACAGCGATTGTGACCCTTGCAGGCCTTACAAACGCACTTAAGATAACAGGCCGAACAAAGGAAACCACGTCTATTGTGATGAGTGGAGCGGGTGCGGCCGGCGGCGCAATATGTATGCTGCTCCAACTGGCCGGTTTTAAGAATATCGTGATGAGCGATAA
>JAZRGE010000118.1:0-2968 GCA_045644025.1 Acutalibacteraceae bacterium
GTGCTTTTATTTTCTTATTGCATATTGTTCTTTTCGCGGTACCTTAAAATAAAATGGGAAGCGGTGGATGCCACAAGAGAAGCAACTGCACCGCCGAAGATAAGCACGGTGATAAACAGATAAACTGCCGGATGAAACAGATCACCGATAATTATCATAACAAGGGCCACGCAATAAAGCAAAGCATCGGCCAAAATAAGCCTTGAGATATCCTGCAATCTTTTTGCGTTGGCAACACAATAAGTATTATCCTTGCCGATCTCGGTGACAATCTGCCACGCCTTGAAAATGGCTATCACCAACGGCAGTGCTGTGAGCCAGGCAAAGATAAGGCAGGGTGTGATAAGATAGGCCAGATTGGGATAGCGGTTGCCCAACTGCCGCCCGAGTTCGGGCACAAAGAAGCTAAAAACCGCCAGCAACACACCCAGTATTATAAAAAGCGTGAGTTTCAAATTCACAGCAAGGGCTTTCCTTTTCATAGCCACCCTCCTATTTTATCTTACGGCACTCCATATAATATCTCTTGCTTGCCGCTTCTCCCATAGAAAAAGTCTTTCTGGGGAGTGCGCCGCAAAGGGAAACGGAATCGAAAAGATCACCCTTTTCCATTCCACGGAATATAAAGCCTACAGTGTTTGCACGCTCGGCCAGCATTTTTGTGACATCCTCACCGTGAATATAATCCACTTCGGCAGATGGGTTCTTCTTCACATACTCATCCAGGAAATCCTGCAGGCAACCCACAGGGAGCACACCTTTAGGCATATTCACCCGGATGTTCTCTTCCCTATCTCCTGCAATGCATTGGATGGTGCATTTTGCATCACCTTTAAATTTTTCGGAAAGATATTTATTGGCTGCGGCCAGAATATCGTTGGTATCCACGCCGAAAACCACACGATAAATAGGCTCAAACACCAGAGAGTCATCGTGAAGATTCACAAGTTCGCAAAGTGCATAGCGGTTAAGTTCGTTGGGCCATTTCTGATAGCATGTCTTGGCCGTGGCCAGGGAATGGTTGCCATCACCCACGGCGAAGAGGAAGCCATCGCTACGCTGCGCGGCCAAACGCTCCATGGCAGCCAGCACAAAGTTCTTGGCTTCATCATCCAGCAGATATCCTGCAATATGGCCGCCGCCCAGCATGAGCTCCACGTCGTAAAGCTTCTTGAAGCGATTCTTCATTTCATCCACGGGTTCAATGACACTTTTTTCGGGATCATCGGCCAAAAGCATCACGTGGGGAGCCTCGGCAGGCGCATCCTTTCTGATCTCCACTCTGGGGGGAATACGGCTGAGCACCGTGCCCTCGGTTGCCCGCACGGGAAGAGTGGTTGTGGGAGAATAATCATATGCTTCCAGATCCACCGCACCCACCAGGCCACGCCTTACCGAGCCATCGGGCAGTGATCGTTCCACATATATCATCGCATCCTTATATTCGCAAAGCATATCGGATGCCAAATACTCCTGCATTGTGGCGTTGATCTTGGCAATACGGGGAGCAACATCCCCGCCGAGATACACCTCGGGCAGAATAATATTCAGGGTGGATGCTTCTCCACCTACTATTTCCTCGGCCTCGGCCCAATATTCGGGCTGGGATGTGAACTGATCGCAGGCCACAACAGGCCATTTTCCGCTGACTTCACCGGGCAGCAAAATATCGGCGGGAACAAAAGGAATTTTCATAGGGAGCTCTCCTATTATTAAGCCATATAGTTCTTTGTGCGGGGGAAAGGAGCTGTATCACGAATGTTGCCGATACCGGTAACGTACATAAGCATTCTTTCAAATCCGAGGCCGAATCCGCTGTGAGGTGCAGAACCGAATTTGCGCAGTTCCATATACCACTCGTAATCCGACATCTTCATACCGCGGCTTGTGATCTGCTCCATAAGAAGATCGTAGTTATCTTCTCTCTGGCTGGCGCCGATTATCTCGCCGACACCGGGAACGAGCAGGTCTGTTGCAGCAACAGTCTTGCCATCGGGATTAAGCTTCATATAGAAGGACTTGATATCCTTGGGATAATTGATAACAAAAACAGGGCGCTTGTAGACCACGTCGGTAAGATACCTTTCGTGCTCTGTCTGCAGATCGGCACCCCAGAAAACAGGATAAGCAAAATCCTGATCGGCCTTCTCCAGAATAGCGATAGCATCGGTGTAGTCCAGCACCGCGAATTCGGAATCCACAATGTTCTGCAACTTATCCTTAAGACCTTTTTCGAAGAATTTCTCAAAGAAATCGATCTCGGCAGGGCAATTTTTAAGCACGTGGGCTGTGATGGATTTGATCATAGCGGTGGCCAGCTCAATAATATCATTCAGATCGGCGAAGGCCACTTCGGGCTCGATCTGCCAGAACTCAGCAGCATGGCGGGAAGTGTTGGAATTTTCGGCACGGAAAGTGGGGCCGAAGGTGTAGATCTTGCCGAGAGCCATGGCCATTGCTTCGCCTTCCAGCTGGCCCGAAACAGTGAGGCCAACCTTCTTGCCGAAGAAATCGTTGTCGTAGTATTCCTCTTCTGTTTTATATTCGGCATTGTAGGGCTGGGTTGTCACACGGAAGATCTCGCCTGCGCCCTCGCAATCGCTGCCTGTGATGATAGGGGTATGAACATAGGTGAAGTTCCTGCTTGCAAAGAAGGCGTGGATAGCCTTTGCCAGCTCGGAGCGAATATGGAACATAGCATTAAAAGTGTTGGTGCGGCCGCGCAGATGAGGAATTGTGCGCAAAAACTCCAGGGAGTGCTTCTTTTTCTGCAAGGGATAATCCTCGGGAGATGTGCCCAGCACTTCCACACTCTTGGCATTAAGTTCGAAGGGCTGCTGATCGTTCATAGCCTTAACAAGCTTGCCCTCCACCTTAAGGGAAGCACCAACGCTCTGCTTTAATGCAACGAGAGCATCGGAGGCAGCCTCCTTATCCACAACAATCTGCATACCTGCAAGGCAGGTGC
>JAZRGE010000119.1:0-4007 GCA_045644025.1 Acutalibacteraceae bacterium
GGCCTCCGACTTATTTTCGCCCAGATCGGCAAATTCGCGAAGCCTGGAAGGAATCACGATTCGGCCCTGAGAATCATATTCGGCACTCATAGCACCTGTGTAAAGGAAACGCCTCACACGGAGAGATTCCATATTGGGCAGAGCCTTTATTTTTTCATCAAGCTGCTGCCAGGATTCTTCGGAATAAATGGAGAGAACCGGCTGCGCGCCGATACCCCTGGATATGACAAAGTTCTCCCCCAGGCTATCCCTAAGCTTTGCAGGAATAAATATTCTTCCTTTTTTATCTATCGTGTGTAAATATTCGCCCAGAAGCACTTTGCCACCCCCTTTTTGCTTGAAATTAACCACTTTACACCATTTTAGTGTATTTTTGCTCCATTTCAAACCACTATGCAATCATTATAGTGCCCTATTTTTTGTTTTTCAAGTACTTTCTCTCAAGTTTTTGAAGAAATTTTTGTAGAATTGTGGTGCGTAGAAAAGTCAACCACAATATCTTGTGGTCGGCAAAAAGCAACGTCATTTTGTCTTGCTTTTTATCGGTTATATGATAGAATATAGGGGCACATTTGAGGTGAAAGGAGCAACGATATATGAAAAAATTCGTTTGCGGCACATTGGCGATCGTTCTTGCCTTTGTTTTTTCGATCAATTGCTATGCCACCGTGCTGGACAATGAATATTCTCCCGAAAAATACACCAACGTTTCGGGCAATTTCTCCGCCAAAGCTATGGCACAGGATTCCAGCATCTTCAAGATAGCGATCACCTTAGAGCAGATCGTAGTTGTTTCCCTTTCCCCCGCCGATCCAAGCGATAATATATCCATAGAGATCTCCGATGCCGAAGATAGGCTTTGTGCAGAAACTGTTCCTTCCGAAGCGGGCACCGATGGCAAGTTGCTTTGCGCATATAAACCTCTGCAGAGCGGCACGTATTATATAAACGTTTTGGGCGAAGGAAGTTTCACCTACGATATTGATATTGCATTTCTCTCGGCTCCCGAAGCCGTCGTTTCCGATTTTCCTTATTCGGCCTATATGCAGGAAGGCTCGCCTAAATCGGGCTATCTTCTCTATTCCTTTGCGCTCGATGCAGGAGATGCATTTTCTCTTAAAACAGATATCAACTATTCCTATATTTTGTTCTCGAGCGGAACCAACGTGAGCGGTTGCGCCGCAAAGCTTTATTCCGATGAATTCTATGGCTACTGTGCAGTGGCGGAAGATTCTTGCGTTGCCACCGCAATCGTGCCCTTCCCTGCCGGCGGTGAGATAAGGGCCGACGTGTTGAAGCACAATGATTATGCCTACGGAGAGATCACCCTTCCGCACAAATTGGGTGCTTTAGATATGCAGGGCGCTATGCCACCCTTTGAGCAGGATAATCTGGATGCATTTACGGCTGATTTCGGAGCAGAATGCATTGATAATTCCCCTGTTAAATTCTTCAGTTTTAATGCGAGAATGAATCAAATACTCCAACTTTCTGCAAAGAGCGAAAATTTTGCCGCCTGCAGCCTGGTTTACTCCGCAGGCGAAGCAGACTCCCCTGCTTCTGCCGCAGGCCTCACATCAAAGCTAAACGCATATTTGGGCGAAAACGACACTATGTACGCCAATACATTGCTTAACGCTACGGGAAAATATATGTTGTCCGTTCGCGGAAACGATAATATTGAAATAAATCTTGAGGCGTTCGAGGCATTCTCCACCACAACAAAGATAAAGCCCGCTTATTCCTATGGTGAATCTCTCGGCAAGATCGAGATCAAAAACCTTTTTGTAGACACCAACTTTAAGGATAGCGCCGGCAACGTGATCGTGCCCCGTGTGAGTTGCTATAAGCTTATTGATCAGAAGGGCAACAGATATTATTATCCGCCCGATGAATCTATTACTCCCAACGCCGGCAACTCATATAATCTTTTTGCCGTTATTGCCGATGGAGATTCATCCTATCAGGTCTTCCTTGGCAGCTTTAAGGCCGAAAAAGGCATCACGCCTCAGGAAAATCCGCAAGCGCCTGCCACCACCCCCAATTCGCCAGAAGGCCTCACCTGGTGGATGATATTGCTTATCATAATCGGCGGCTTCTGCCTGGCATGTGTAGTGTTTCTGCTGGTCTATAAAAAAGATATAAACGAAGTGGAATAAATATTTTTATCAGCTAAAAAGCAAAAAAGCAGATGGCTTGCGCCATCTGCTTTTATTTTACTTTTTGCAGGGTTTATCGAAACTGGGGTTAAAGGCATAGAAGTTCTTGGAATCAAGCTTATCCTGCACAAGTCGCAGGCCTTCACCAAAGCGCTGATAGTGCACCACTTCGCGCTGGCGCAGGAAGCGGATCGCATCCTTCACGTCGGGGTCGTCGCAGAAGCGCAGGATATTATCGTAGGTGGTTCTGGCCTTCTGCTCGGCTGCAAGGCTTTCGTGCAAATCTGTGATAACGTCGCCCTTGGAAGCTATTGCAAATGCATTAAAGGGCACGCCTGCGGCACTCACAGGATAAATGCCTGCGGTGTGGTCCACAAAGTAGGCATCGAAGCCTGCAGTCTTAATATCCTTTTCAGAAAGATTGCGTGTGAGCTGATAAACAATTGAGCCAACCATCTCAAGATGTCCGAGTTCTTCGGTGCCAATATCCGTTAAGAGAGCTTTTAATTCGGGATAAGGCATTGCAAAACGCTGGCTGAGATAGCGAAGGCTGGCACCTAGCTCGCCATCGGGGCCGCCATATTGGGTGATTATAAGGGATGCAAGTTTGGGATTGGTGTTGGTAATCTTCACGGGATACTGAAGTTTCTTCTCATATTGCCACATTCTTATTCACACTCCCCTTCTGCTTCCCAGGGCCAGGGATTGTTTACCCAATCAAAATAAAGCTCGTTGTAAACATTCTTTGCCATAAGCGGGCCATACTTAGCTTCATATTGGGCTTTAAGTTCCTCGGCCTGGCGTTTATAAGCCTTGTATCTGGCGATAGCCTCTGCATTGTTTGGATGGGTATCCAAAAAGACGTTTAGCTCCCAGGCGGCAAACTGAGCCGCCGAAAGTCTGCGCAGCATTCTTTCGCGTTCGCTCATTTGCAAGCACCCTTTCCCACAAAGGGCTTATCCAGTTCGGGAAACAACGTTCCTTTTTCCAGCGCGTTTTCCGGCTCAAAAACGCTGCCGTATTTTTGCATGGGGACATAGGCCATTGTGAGCGGCAATTCATCCAACGCCACGTTGGAAAACCTGCTCTGGGGCACTTTTTGTGCAGCAAGATAACGAGGTTTCATATACCCTGCTGCGGCATAATAATCTGCCATATTCATTTCCTCCGTTTTATTATTTGTGCGCACACTATAGTCTATGGCCTTGTCCCCAAAAGTGACACAAATAAAAACTGCCGCACCTTTCGGTGCGGCAGTTTTACTAAGCAAGATAATCTTACTTAATTGTGCAATACATGAAATACTTATAACCGAGGGGGTTGGTGAAGAAGCCATCAAGCATATCATCAACCATGTAGATATCGGTGTAGAAGTAGATGGGAGAGATACAACCGGTAGCCATCAGCATATCCTCAGCAACGTGCATGAGCTGATATCTCTTGGCGTTGTCGGTGCAAGACTTGATGGTGGAAATAAGCACATCATAAGTCTCAGCCCAAGTGCCGTTCTCTACCTTGATCTCGTAACCGAAAGAGGTGAGATCCAGGTTGTACATCTTGAGATCAGCATGAGCGTCCTTACCGAACTGAACGTCGTTGTTACCGGAGTTGGAGATCCACATATCGAGGAAGCAGATAGGATCGTTGTAGTCTGCGATCCAACCGTTTCTGGCAACAGAATAGTTACCCTGCTTACGGGTATCAAGGAAGGTTGCCCACTCCTGGTTAGTAAGGTTCATTGTGATACCAACGCCTGCGAAAGCGGACTGGAGGTATTCAGCAATAGCCTTATGAGCATCAGAAGTGTTGTAGATGTAGGTCAGAGAAGGAGCATTTGTGAACTTCTTG
>JAZRGE010000120.1:0-1205 GCA_045644025.1 Acutalibacteraceae bacterium
CATGGCTACGATCCGACTTATTTTATGGTGCGCGGGTCGCTCGATTGAGTTATTTCGCTCACACGGCTATACACAGGAACGCTTGATTTATGCGCTTTCAAATGCCGGCGGCCGGCTTCGGTGTGGCCCAACACCCGAATATAGGGCGGGGGAGATAAGAAGAAATCTTTATCCAGCCCCAAAAAAGCGCTAAGCACTAATCGGCGTACTCTTGCAAGGGTGTATCGTTTTGTTTTAGCCAGAGCAAAAAGTTCTTCCAGGTCGGATGCTGCCGTGGCGGCCTTGGCAATTCTCTTTTCTATGCCCTCACTGATATCGGGCAAATTGGAATAAACTGATTCGTTTGTTGTGCGAAGCACGGTGAGAATAGCTCTTTCCAGGCGGCTCAGATCGGCCGTTTTGCCCGATTTATATTCGGCTTTAAGCACCTCTGCAGAGCTTGCAGGAAGAAAATTCTCAATATCGGATATATTATCTTCCTTTATGATGTTTCTGATATAGCTCGCAGAAGGGCATATATCGTTGCTCATAGCGCTGTCGTGCGCAGCACCAATGCGCTCAACAGTTGCAAATTCAACTTTTGCACCCATCTTTTTTGCGGCAACAATATATTCGATTCCTAAATTGTTGTTGGGATGCTCCAGCACAGCGGCTTTTTCTTTGCCGAGTATGGCGGCAACTGCGGCCTGGCGCGCAGCAGGGAAGGCACAACCCGTGGGCAAAAACCTATCAAGTTCTGCTTTGAATCTCTCGGAGAGCAAAACGTCTGCTATTTCATTAAGCGAATCAATATCGGCACATTCGCTTCCAAAGAGGATTGTGTCCACACCCATATTTACCAGTGCAAACACGCTGCCGAAGGCAAAATTTTGAGATGTGGACATACTATAGGCAACCGGCAGCTCCAAACAGAGATCGATTCCGCATTCCAGCGCAGCCTTTGCGCGGGCGTATTTAGAGATAACAGCCACGTCTCCACGCTGCACAAAATTGCTTGAAAGGGAAGCTACAACGCAATCAGCACCCATCTTTTTTGCGGCGCTTAAAAGATGAGCGTGCCCATTGTGCAACGGATTAAATTCTGCTACTATTCCGATTGTCATTATTTCTTCACATTCTTTCAAAAAATGACTTGAAAAACAATATATTATGTAGTAAAATAATAGGGCTGAAGATTGGCCTAAATACATAATACAGTATTTTTA
>JAZRGE010000121.1:0-18120 GCA_045644025.1 Acutalibacteraceae bacterium
CAGAAAGGATCAGCATAGTGATCCATTCTACAGTTCCCAACCGGTTAACTGCCACCTCCGCTTTATTCCCTTTGTAGGGATTCCGGAGCCAGGAGATCAGCGCAAAGAGTGCCATAGGGGCGGTCATTCCCAAATAGGTGATCATCTCACCATAGTAGGAAAAACGATAGGAAATGATGCCATAAAGCAAGCTGAAAACGATCATCAGCGCTTGACCAATCGGATTGCCCTTCGCGTTGAAGATCAAAGAGGTCACGCCAATAAGAGAGGCTGCCAAGGTCATATAATTTACCCGGTCAAACATTAAGAAGGATAACAAGATCAGTACGATTGATGATCCCCAAAGGAGCAATTCGGCCTTCGTGAAATACTTTTCCATAAGTTCCTCCGCACAAAAAAACAGCACCCGCATACACATCTTCTAAGACCTAACGATGTGTAAACGAATGCTTTTCGCATCTGCTACCCGGTGGCAGCATCATATTCTGAAAGTATTATATAGAAGGTGATAACGAAAGTCAAGAAACAAAACGACGGCACTATCGGTAAGATAACGAATTGCGGTGTTTTAACGAATTGAAAGTGTAATGTGTGGGGTTTCGGTGATCCGGAGGCCATGGAAAATCACAACCGCTGGGCAACGGAAAGGAAAATGCGTTGCAAAGTTAAGAAAAACACCCTGTTTCCGGGTAAAAAATGGGTATAAAAAATACCTACCCTTGCAGATACTGTTGTATCAAATAAGGGTAGGTATTATGGTGCGAGTGACGGGACTTGAACCCGTACGCCAAAGACACACGCCCCTCAAACGTGCCTGTCTGCCAATTCCAGCACACTCGCATTTCTGATGCTTTGGTATTATATCAAACAAAACGGGCGGTGTCAACACCAAAAATGCAAAAAGATAAATATTTTTTTGTTTAGATCTTCATAAAGGCAAAAAGGGGAGCGGATTGCCCCTTTTTTCTTGACATATCGGCCGAATAGGATTATTATATAGAATACGGATATTGTGTCATCCGCAGGCATATGTTGTGGAATATGCTTGTCCTTAAATCAATATTTCGTCCCAGGCGAACATGCGGCCTGATAAAGCATACCCCTATATTTTGGGGGCCGAGGCTAAAACAGCAGTTAATATACAAGGAGGTGCCCTGATGCCCGACATTACCTTTATTATCATTGCGGCAGTTGTCGCTGTGGTAACGGCAGTCATCGGCTTTGTGCTGGGCATGGCTCACAGAAAGCATAAGGCAGAAGCCGCCATCGGCTCGGCCGAAGCGGAAGCAAAGCGTATTCTTTCCGATGCCATGAAGACCGCCGAAACAAAGAAAAGAGAAGCCCTGCTCGAGGCTAAAGACGAGATCCATAAGCTCCGTTCCGATGCGGATAAAGAGCTGAGAGAGCGCAGAAGCGAAGTGCAGAGGCAGGAACACAGACTCCAGCAGAAAGAAGAATCGCTGGAGCACAAGCTTGAAAATCTGGAAGTTAAGGAAGAAAAGATTGCCAAGCGTGCCAAAGAAGTTGAATTAAAATTAGAAGAAGTTGAGCAGGTAAAAAAGAGCCAGTTCGATATGCTGGAAAGAATCTCCGGATTCACCGCCGAGCAGGCAAAAGCTCACCTGCTGGGTATGCTGGAAAACGAGCTTACCCACGAAAAAGCTGTTAAGATCCTTGATTTTGAGCAGCAGTTTAAGGATGAATCGGAAAAGTTTGCCAGAGAATACGTGGCTCGCGCTATTCAGCGTTGCGCTGCCGATCATTCTTCGGAGACTACCGTTTCCGTTGTGCCCCTTCCCAGTGATGAGATGAAGGGTCGCATCATCGGCCGCGAAGGCCGCAATATCAGAGCGCTGGAAACAGCCACAGGTGTGGATCTTATTATCGATGATACCCCCGAAGCTATCACTCTTTCCAGCTTTGATCCCATCCGCCGCGAAGTGGCCAGGATCACCCTTGAAAAGCTTATTATGGATGGTCGTATCCATCCCGCCCGCATTGAAGAAATGGTCAACAAGGCCAGGGCAGAGGTAGATAGTGTTATCAAGCGTGAAGGTGAGCGTGCCGTGCTGGATGCAGGAGTCCACAACCTGCACCCCGAGCTGGTTAAGCTTATCGGTAAGCTCCACTATCGCACCAGCTATGGCCAGAATGTGCTCAAGCACTCCTTGGAGGTTGCCTATCTTTCCGGTATTCTTGCCGCAGAGCTTGGCCAGAGCCCCGAGGTTGCTCGCAGAGCAGGTTTGCTGCACGATATCGGCAAGGCCCTGGATCACGAGCAGGAAGGCACCCACATCCAGCTTGGTGTGGAAGTTGCCAAGAAGTATAAAGAGAGCGAGACTGTTATCCACGCTATTCACGCCCATCATGGCGAAGTGGAGGCCAAGAGCATTATTGCTTGCATTGTGCAGGCTGCCGATGCTATCTCGGCTGCACGCCCCGGCGCAAGGCGAGAGAATATCGAAAGCTATATCAAGCGCCTTGAAAAGCTGGAGGAGATCGCCAACTCCTTCTCTGGAGTGGAAACATCCTTTGCTATTCAGGCAGGCCGCGAGGTTCGCATTATTGTGAAGCCCGATCAGGTGAGCGACGATCAGATGATCATTGTTGCCCGCGATATTGTGAAGCGCATCGAGAGCGAAATGGAATATCCCGGCCAGATCAAGGTGAACGTGATCCGCGAGAGCCGCGCTATCGACTACGCAAAATAAATTCCAAGATCTTCGCCCGGCTTGCCCGGGCGGGATTTTTATAGGGAGGCTTGTTTGGATATGACTCAGGAAAAAATCGATAGAATAAATGCCCTTGCTCGTAAGGCTAAGGCCGAAGGCTTAAGCGAAGAAGAAAAGGCCGAGCAGGCAGCCCTTCGCAGGGAATATATTGATAGCTTTAAGCAAAGCCTTGTGGGTCAGCTGGAGAACACCTATGTGGTGCGCCCCGACGGCAGCAAGGAAAAACTCACCGACACAATAAAGAAAAAAGATTGATTCCAAAAGGTGTGTGGATAATTCCACACACCTTTTTATTTTTGTTTCGGGGTAATGGGCGGCCGAAAACAAGCGCTAAACAAAAAGGTTTGTGTTAGTCTTTTGATTATGATATACTTATCTTCAGAGGTGGGAAACAATGAGAAAAATTCTTTTGTGCCTTTGTGCTTTAATGATTGTTTGCACTGCCTGTGCGCCCCGCGATTCCTATGAAGCCGAATTTGTGGAATTGGGAATTCCGCTTAAGGATGTCTATCCGGATGGCGGTGTAGAGCGTACTGCTTGGGGCATTGAGTACTATGATGGTGCACTGTATGTCGGTAGCGGTGATTACGATTTGAACCGTGGCCCTGTGAATATGGCACATTATGATCTTGCTAAGTCGGAGTGGAAGATAGATGGTCGGGCCAACGATGAACAAATAGAACGCTTTTATAATTTCAACGGCACTCTCTATGCCGTTGGCTACGATTCACGTAGTTCGTGGGATTTTGGAAACTACTACACCTGCACCGAAATGGGCAAGTGGAAAACCCACAGAACACTCCCAAACGGCGTGCATAATTTTGATATGATAATGTTTGAAGGTAAGCTGTTTGCCGGCCTTGGCGTGGAGGAAGGAAATGCTCCTATTGTGATGACCACCGATCAGGAAACATGGGTGCCGATGTTCCTTTGGAAAAATGGAGCACTGCGCCAAACCCACGGGGGTACTTTTATTCGAGTGTACGATTTCTTTGTGCTTGATGGCACATTGTATGCATGTTTTTTCTTAAGTTCCGATGTGGAAAAAGCCCGCGAAATTTATAAGTATGATGGCAAAAAATTTGAATATTACAGTGATATGCCTGCAACGCTATCCTATGCGAAGCGCAGCCGATATGTTTATTTCAACGAAAAGGTTGAATTTAATGGCGCGGTGTATATGACTACGGGCGACCTTTATAAAACAAGCGATATGATTACTGCCGAGCATATTGATTTAGGTGAAAGTTTGGAAGTGGCAGATTTGCGTGTCGTAGGTGACTCGCTTTATCTACTGTGCAACGAAAAAATTGATTCGGATGATGAGAGCGATAGTTTTAGAGTTTCGGTAAAGAAGACTGAAGACGGAAACGAATTCCAAGAGCTGTTTTATTTTGAATATCCTGTGCGCGCAATGAGTTTTACTCACAATAAGAAAACATTCTATTTTGGAATGGGTAATGGCGCTGCGGATAAGGGCTGCTACGAAGAAAACGGTATGGTGATTTCGGTTAAGTATTAAAGTACAAGCGAGAAGTTTAAAACTTCTCGCTTGTACTTTTGCTGTAGCAATTATTGCTTGGTTCGTATTTTGTTTATGGCTCCTTTTTCTATGCGGGAGACTTGCGCCTGGCTTATGCCGATTTCTTGGGAGACCTCCATTTGGGTCTTACCTGCCATAAATCGCAGATCCAATATCAGCTTCTCTCTGGGGGAGAGTTTGGAGATTACCTCTTTCAGCAGTATTTCATCCAGCCAGTCGCTATCCGAGCTTGCATCTCCCAGCTGATCCAGCACGTAGACAGTATCTCCCGAATGATCGTAGAGTGGCTCGTAGATAGACACAGTGGGTGCAATGCTTTCCAGCGCCATCACCACCTCGTAGCGGTCTATCTCCAGCTTTTTGGCGATTTCGTCCACAGTGGGTTCACGCCCCAGCGCCGCCGTGAGAGCCTCCTTGGCTTGCATTGCCTTATAGGCCGTATCCTTTATGGAGCGGCTCACCCGAAGGGTGCTGTTGTCTCGCAGGTAGCGGCGTATTTCGCCGATTATCATCGGAACGGCATAGGTGGAAAAGCGTACGTTCTGGCTCACGTCAAAATTATCGATGGATTTTATAAGCCCTATGCAGCCCACTTGGAAAAGATCGTCCATATTTTCGCCCCTGCCCGTGAATCGCTGAATAACGCTTAGTACAAGCCTTAAATTGCCGCTTATAAGCTTATCCCTGGCGGCGGTATTGCCCGTTTTGGCCAGCGCCAGAAGATCGTCTTTTTCCTGCTCGGAAAGCAGGGGCAACGTGGCGGTGTTCACACCGCATATCTCCACCTTGTTGTACTGCAAGAATATCCCCTCCGTTTGTTTTTACAAAAAGAGTATTGCCCGAAAGGGGATAAAAAAACCATCTTCAAATAAAAAAAGCGGCGAGGTAATCTCGCCGCTTTTTTGCATTTATTTCTTGCCGGAGAATATTTTGTTGGTGAGCATTGTGATAACCACGATAACTGCTATCACAATAAAGATCACCAGCATTCCTCTGCCCATATAGGAAAGGAAATCGATAAACCTTGTGGGGGTGAATGTGAGCCCGAGAGCTTCTAATATCTTATTAAACATTTCATTAACCTCCCATAAACATATTAAGGATTATACCGCCGGCAATAACCGATGCGATCTGACCCGAAACGTTAACGCCGATGGAGTGCATAAGCAGGAAGTTCTGGGGATCTTCTGCAAGGCCCATCTTGTGAACTATACGACCCGACATCGGGAAGGCAGAGATACCTGCGGCGCCGATCATGGGGTTGATCTTCGACTTCATAAAGAGATTAAGGAACTTAGCAAAGAGCACGCCGCCGGCTGTATCCACAATAAAGGCGATAAGGCCAAGGCCAAGGATGAGCAAAGTGTCTACCTTAAGGAAGGCTTCGGCTGTCATCTGGAAGGCAACGGAGATACCGAGGAAGATAGTCACCAAATTGGCCAGAACCTTCTGCGCTGTTTCGGAAAGGGAATCCAGCACGCCGCACTCGCGGATAAGGTTACCAAACATAAGGAAACCGATAAGGGATGTGGCTTCGGGAACGATGGCGGAAACCACAATGGTGATAATGATGGGGAAGAGAATGCGGGTTGTTTTAGAAACGTTCTTCTGCTCGTAGGGCATACGGATCATACGCTCTTTTTTGGTGGTCAGTAGCTTTATAACAGGGGGCTGAATGATGGGAACCAGCGCCATGTATGAATAGGCGGCTACCATTATTGCACCCTTGTAGTTGGAATTAAGTGCGTTGGCCACAGCGATGGAAGTGGGGCCATCGGCGGCGCCGATAATTGCAATGGATGCAGCATCGTTGTTGCCAAAAAACATAGAGGCCATACAAAGGGTGAAGAAGATGCCGAACTGGGCTGCCGCACCAAAGAGCATAAGCTTGGGGTTGGTGAGCAGGGGGCCGAAATCTATCATTGCACCAATACCGATAAAGAGAAGCAGAGGGAAGAGCTCGTTGGCTATACCGGCATTATAAAGTGTAGCAATGGGGCCGTGTTCGGCAACAGCAGCAGAGAATGGAATGTTGGCAAGTATTGTGCCAAAGCCCATGGGCAAAAGCAGAGTGGGTTCCATTTCCTTTTTGATTGCAAGGAATATGAGAACGGCGCCAATAAGGATCATAATGCCCTGCTGCCAGGTGAATTTCAATAGGTTTTCGTATAGAATTTCCACTTGATCATCGTCCTTTCTGATTTAGGGAATAAAAAAAGACTTTTGCCACCCATATTGAGCAGCAAAAGTCTCGCATTTTCAAATATGCCCGGGCCGAAGCCGTACTGACGGTGCATATTACGGGTAACCCCGTATGCTACTCCCTTTTACAGAAGTAGGATACCATAACACAGGAAAAAAATCAAGATTATTTTACACTGTAAAGTATCTCACCGTAGGAGGGATAGGGCCAGTAGGAAGCAGGAATGGTGAGTTCCAGGGCATCCACTGTTTTCCTGAGCTGCTCCATAGCAAGCAGCACCTTTGTGCGATAGAGCACGGCGCGCTCCAGATTATCGCTTTCCTTATCCAATCTCACAGCTTCGTGAACGGATTCCAGCGCATAAAGCTGAGCATACATCTTATCGCAGAGTTCGCTGCAACGGGAAAGAAGCTCGGATTCGGGAGTGGTGGAGCACTTTTTGCAGGCTGCCATCTTGGCGTTGGCCACGTTGGCAATATCACCCTGGAAGCGAAGCACCGCAGGAAGGATCTCTCTGCGAACCATATCGGCCATTGTGAGAGCCTCTATGTTGATTGTCTTGCAATAGCTTTCCAGCATAATATCGTAGCGGCAGCGCAGTTCTGTCTCGGTGAAGACTCCGTGCTTCTCGCAAACGTTTATAACCTTATCGGAAACATAGGCAGGCAGAGCATCCACGGTCGACTGCAGGTTGGAAAGGCCGCGCAGCCTTGCCATCTCGATCCACTCTTCGGAATAGCCGTCTCCGTTGAACACGATTCTGGAATGATCCTTTATGGTGCGGCGGATAAGGCGCTTCAGATCTTCCGAGAAGTTCTCGCTCTTTTCCAGAATATCGGCAAATTCGCAAAGGGATTCGGCAATAATGGTGTTCAGCACAATATTTGGGCCTGCAACGGAAAGGCTGGAGCCCAGCATTCTGAACTCGAACTTATTGCCGGTGAAGGCAAAGGGAGAAGTGCGGTTGCGGTCGGTAGTATCGCGGGGGAAGTGGGGCAGCACGTTGGCGCCGATCTCCATTTCTTCGCGTGTTCTATCCTTATATGCAGATTTGGATTCGATGGCGGCCATAATCTCGGTGAGCTCTTCTCCAAGGAAGACAGAGATTATAGCAGGGGGAGCTTCGTGGGCGCCCAATCGGTGATCGTTGCCTGCGCTGGCCACAGAAGCGCGCATAAAATCCTGATATTCATCCACAGCTTTAAGCACAGCCACTAAGAACAGCAGGAACTGAGCATTTTCCGAAGGAGTATCGCCCGGATCCAGCAGGTTGATGCCTGTGTCTGTGGAAAGGGACCAGTTGTTGTGCTTGCCGCTGCCGTTTACAGCTGCAAAAGGCTTTTCGTGCAGCAGGCAGGCCATACCGTGCTTGGCGGCAAGATTTTTCATAAGCTCCATGGTGAGCTGATTGTGGTCGGTAGCCACGTTGGTGGTGTTGTAAATAGGGGCCAGCTCGTGCTGAGCGGGAGCGGCTTCGTTGTGCTCTGTTTTGGCAATCACACCCAGCTTCCAAAGCTCTTCATCCAGCTCGGCCATAAATGCGGCTACTCGGGGCTTTATGGAACCGAAATAGTGATCATCCAGTTCCTGACCCTTAGTGGGGCGTGCACCGAGGAGTGTGCGGCCGCAGTAAAGCAAGTCGGGCCTGCTGTTGAATATAGAGCGATCCACAAGGAAGTATTCCTGCTCGGCACCCACGGTGGGGATAACGCGCTTAACATCGTTGTGGCCGAAAAGCTTGAGTATGCGAAGAGCCTGCACGTTCAGCGCATCCATAGAGCGCAGGAGAGGAGTCTTCTTATCCAATGCCTGGCCGCCGAAGGAGCAGAACGCGGTGGGGATATAAAGGGTGTTGTCCTTAACGAATGCATAGGAGGTGGGATCCCAAGCGGTGTAGCCCCTGGCCTCGAAAGTGGCACGCAGGCCGCCGTTGGGGAAGGAGGAAGCATCGGGCTCGCCCTTCACAAGTTCCTTGCCCGAAAATTCCATAATAACATGTCCCTTTCCATCGGAAGAGACGAAACTATCGTGCTTTTCGGCGGTGATGCCTGTCATAGGCTGGAACCAGTGGGTGTAGTGGGTGGCACCAAGGCCAACAGCCCATTCCTTCATCGCTTTGGCAACTTCATTTGCTATTTTAATATCCAGACTTTTGGATGTTTGGATGGCTTTCTGGATAGCTGCGTAGGTTTCTTCGCAGAGCATCTCCTTCATAACGTCGTCATTAAACACCATACTGGAAAAAAGTTCGGGAATGTTTTTCACAAAACAAACCTCCTTGCATATATTCTATATAATGTTATCACATCTTTTCTTTCAGTGCAACAGGAAAAAGCGGGAATTGGGTCGGTTTATGGAAAAAGTTGAAATGTTGACAATTTGTAATTTTTTTGATAAAGTGTATACAGGCGATTTTGCCCATTAATGAAGTAAGGAGGCGGAGACTATGAAAATAGCCGAAAAGATAGTATCGGTAGTTCTATCCCTATCGCTCCTTTTCTGCTGTTTCAGTATGCCTTCCGCTGTTCGGGCGGAGACAGATACCACCCCCGAAATTAATACAGAAACCGAAGGCGGCAATCCCAATGAACCCGGCAATGGCGGTGAAGGTGGGGATAGCGTGGATGATCCCTTGGAGGGTGAAGACCCCAAGGACCCGGTGGAGACAAAGAAGATCGGCGTTGTTTATGATCTTTCCACAAATCTCAGAGTGCGCACCGGCCCCGGCACCACCCACGCAAGGCTTACCCACAACGGTGCAAACGTTAATCTCTACAACGATCATATAGTGACAATTCTTGAAGAAGTGCCCAGCGATGATTCCGGCTCGGGAGATTATGCTGTGTGGTACAAGGTGGAGTTCGATTATTCGGGTGCCACTCTTTCGGGATATATCCCCAAGGCCTTTGTTCGCATAAAAGAAGTAGTGGGAGAAGTCACCCAGGATTTTGAGGAAATGATAGCCGATTTCCCCGAAGATTATAAGGAGGCGCTCCGCGAGCTGCATCTCTATTATCCTCAGTGGAAGTTCACCCCTATGTTTATAAATATGGACTGGGACTACGTGATCGATCAGGAAGCCCAGCCCCAAAGCAACTATATCAATGCCGATATGCCCGAATCCCATCGCTCCACTTTGCCCGGAAGCTATGATTGGACAACCGATACCTGGGTGAAGCGCGGCAACAAATACGATGCTTCCAAGGAAATTATCAGCTATTATATGGATCCGAGAAATTTCCTTGATGAGCGATATATATTCCAGTTTGAATCCCTTTCCTATGACCCTTCGGTGCATACCTTAAGCGGTGTGGAGCAGATGATCCAGAAGATCAATTTTATGAAGGGCAAGGAGATAAAGAATTCAAACGGCGAAGAGATATCCTATGCCCAGGCATATATGGATGCTGCCGAAAAGAGCAAGGTGAGCCCCTATCATCTCGTGGCACGCACCCGCCAGGAAGTGGGCGTGAACGGAAGCGGCTCGGTGAGCGGCACCGAAAGCGGATATAAAGGCATTTATAATTTCTATAATATTCAAGCCACCGGCAGCCTGCAGGACGGTCTCAGGTGGGCCTCTCAGTCCGGCTCTTATGGCAGGCCCTGGAACACCCAATATAAGTCTGTGGTGAACGGTGCCGATTGGATAGGCAGCGGATATATCAACAAGGGCCAGAACACCCTCTATTTCGAAAAATTTGCCGTAGTGGGCGAGGGCCTTTTCTGGCATCAGTATATGCAGACTCTTACTGCACCTTATAGTGAAGCCTCCACCATCTACAGCGCCTATCAGGACATGGGTATGCTTTCTTCGGCACTCAGTTTTATTATTCCTGTTTATAAGAATATGCCCGAAGAAAAGTGCGCTAAGCCCACAGCCACGGGTAGCCCCAACAACTGGCTTAAGACCTTGGAGGTGGAAGGCCACAGCATCACACCTTCTTTCGAGTGCAACGGTTCTACTGACTATTCCCTTATCGTGGCTTCAAGCGTGACTCAGATAAAGGTGAAGGCCACCGCTGTGAGCGATAGTGCGATTATTAACGACGGCGCAACACGCACAATAGATCTTGAATTGGGCACCAACACCGTGAATATAAGGGTTAGAGCCGGAAACGGTGATATTAAGACCTATGTGCTCACGGTTGTGCGAGAAGAAGGGGGAGACATCCCCGAACCGCCTATAGGTGGCGGAGATATTGTTCAGGATGGCTACGAGATCAATTCGGCCTACACCGTGCAGAACGGCAAGATAAGCGGAATAGAGATCGGCACCACTCTGGAAGAGATTAAGAATAATCTCGGCTTAAAGGGAAATGCTACTGCAGCATTCTATAATGCCGATGGCTCGGCTATTACAGATGAGGCTATCCGTGCCGCCACGGGTATCACCGTGAAGATTTCGGCAGGAGCTATAGACGTGTTCACTTTGCTTGTTTATGGCGATGCCAACGGCGATGGCGAAATAAACGCCATAGATCTGCTTATGGTGCGTCGATTCATATTGGGTACTTACGATCTGAAAGACGTTTATTTCAAGGCAGGAGACAGTAATAAAGACGGCGAGATAAATGCCATAGATCTGCTTATGGTGCGCCGTAATATTCTGGGATCCTATAAAATTGTTCAATAAAACGGAGAGGGGAATATAAATGAAAAAGATAGTTTCTTTATTGCTTGCTTTCACGATGTTGTTTGCTCTGGTGCCTTTAGCTTCGGCGGCAGGAACAGCCACGCTCTCATTCACGGTTTCCTCCTCCGCCCCCACAGTAGGAAATCAGATTTCCTTTAAGGTGAATTTCACAGGCGCCAATATAGGCTCTTATCAGTACACTCTGCGCTACAACCCCGAAGTCTTGGAATATATCGGCTTTTCGGGTGATGGCGAATGCGACGGCGCAGGCGGCGCTGTAACAGCCACCGGCGTTTTCGATAACAACGTGAGTTCTGTTTCCACCACAGTCACTTTCAAGACCAAGAAGGTGGGCAGTGATACTATAAATCTCAGCAATATCATTGTTGCTGAGTTCGTGGATGGTATAATCCAAGGAATGAATATTTCGGGAAGCACCAGTAAAACTATAAACGTGGCCGCCAAGCCCGAAGCTTCTACGGACAATACTCTTAAGAGCCTTTCTGTTTCTCCTGCAGGGCTCACACCCGCTTTTGCAACCGGAACCACCCAGTACACCATGCAGGTGGATTACACTACAACCAGGCTTGTTGTATCGGCCACACCTAATCACGCAAAGGCTAAGGTGATTGTGCACGGAGGAGATAATCTTTTGGTGGGCGAGAACACAGTGAATGTGGTTTGTACCGCCGAGTCGGGCGCCAGCAAGACATATACCATAAAGGTGACCCGTAAGGCTTCGGACTACGCAGGTGTTACTGCCGACGTGGGCGGAATATACTATTCTGTGGGCTACAACGTAGCCGAAATGCCTGCTCCTGTGGGTTATACTCGTGGCGAGAGCACCTATGGCACAAGGAAGATAATCACCTTCTCTGCGCCTGCAAACGCGCTTAAGATTGCCTGGCTTATCGATTCTTCCAACGTGGGATCCTGGTTTGTTTATGATGAAATTTCCCAGAGCTTTAGCAAATATCAGTCTGTGATCCCTGCTGCTCCCAATTTTGTGCTGCTCAATATGCCTTCCGATATTTCTGTTCCCGAAGGATTTGCCGCTGCACCGGTTCAGCTGGAAATAGGTTCTGCAGTTTGCGATGCCTATGCCGCCACTGCCGCTGATAAGGCCGATTTTTATCTTATTTACGCCATGGATACAACGGGCACCAAAGGCCTTTATATCTATGATAAGAGCCAGGGCACTGTGCAGAGATATTTCTCGGCAGGTGCTGTGCAAGTAATCACACCCGTTGTGGATCCGGATGATAATGATGCCGAAGAGCCTGCGCCCCAAGTGGAGAAGAGAGATCCGATAGTCACCTATATTCTTTTAGGCGCCGCAGGTCTGCTCTTTGTGGGCGGCGTGATAATGCTTGTTGTGCTGCTCAAAAAGCCCGAATATAAAAGGCAAGACGACGATATGTAACAAATATGGGTGAGCTGCTTTGCTCACCCATTTTTAGGAGAAAAATTATGAAGATAGCGTTTTTTGATGCCAAACCCTACGATGTGGAGAGCTTCGGCCAAGAGATAGGGGGCAGGGCAGAAATCAAATTCTATGAAACCAAACTTAATGCCGACACAGCCGATCTGGCCGTGGGTTGCGATGCCGTGTGCGTCTTTGTGAACGACACGGTGAATGCGCAGGTTATTGATCGCCTTTACGAAATAGGCGTGAAGGCCGTTGCGCTCAGATGCGCAGGATTTAACAACGTGGATGTAAAGCATTGCTTCGGCAAGCTTCACGTTTTCCATGTGCCTGCTTATTCTCCCAATGCCGTGGCCGAGCACGCTATGGCAATGCTGCTCACGTCGGTGCGCCGAATTCACAAGGCATATAATCGCACGCGCGATTTCAACTTCAGCCTTGCGGGGCTCACGGGCTTTGATCTCCACGGAAAAACAGTTGGTGTGGTGGGCACGGGTAAGATCGGCCGAGTGTTTGCTTCGATCTGCAGCGGCTTTGGTATGAACGTGCTGGCTTATGATAAATATCCTGCCGCCGATAGCGGGCTTAATTACGTGCCGTTGGAGCAGCTATACAGCCAAAGTGATATCATATCCTTCCATTGCCCGTTAACCGACGAAACACGCCATATGCTGGATAGCAAAGCGATAGCTATGCTAAAAAAAGGCGCCGTGATAATCAACACGTCTCGCGGAGCACTTATTGATGCAGAGGCTTTGTTGGAAGGCATTAAATCGCGCAAAGTTGGTGCGGCTTGCCTTGATGTTTATGAAGAAGAATCCGATATTTTCTTTGAGGATAATTCGGGCCATATTATGGACGATGATACTCTGGCAAGGCTTATTTCTATGCCCAATGTTATTGTCACATCCCACCAGGCGTTTCTCACCAAAGAGGCGCTCAGCAATATTGCTGAGGCCACGATTAATAACCTGGAGCAATTTTTTAGCGAGGGTCGAGCCGATAACGAGCTTTGCTATCATTGCGGCCGCACAGATTCCTGCCGCAAACAGCGAATAAAGAAATGCTTCTAAAAAAACACCCCACGGTGAGCCGTGGGGTGTAAATTTTCATTTCCATATCTTATCCAGAGAAGCTTTGTTGGCCAGATTACCCATTTTTATATATTCGTAATCCGAGCCGGCCGAAATAAAATCTATGCCAAGCTTCTTCCAATGCTCTATTTCCCAATCGGAGGTGCTGCTGATTATAAGGCCAACAGCCTTTCCGTAGGAATGGAGTTTATCCGTGATTTCCTTTATTATATTTGCTTCCTCTTCGCTATAGATGCTGCCCCTTAGGCCAAGGGTGAGCATAAAATCAAAGGGGCCGAAGACAAAGCCATCTATATATGGAATCTGAGCGATCTCATCCAGTTCATCAAGCATACCTGCGTATTCTATCTGCACAAGGCGGCAGAAATTTTCGGTGCTTTCCTTAATGTAGTCGTGGATGCTGTCCATGCCGTAGTTTATGGCGTTGTTGGGGCCGATGCCGCGCTCACCGAGAGGCGGATAAAGGGTGTAGGATATCAGCTTCCTGGCCTGCGCGGCGTTGCGTATCATGGGGAACAAAATACCATCGGGGCCCATTTCCAGAACTTTTTTTGTGAAGGTGAGATCACAATCGGGCACGCGCACAATGCAGGGTGTGCCGGTGCATTTAAGGGCGTTAATGTGATTGAGAATATTCTCATAGGAAAAATATGTGTGTTCGCCATCCACCCAAACGAAATCGTAGCCTGCACAGCCTGCCATTTTGGAGCTGGCGGTGTCGGTCATACTGATTTGCGTTCCGATAAGTTTCTCTCTGTTAAGCATTCTTTTTCTAAGCATTTGTTTCACCTCTTGGCAAATCATACTCCTTCTTGTGGCACGTTGCAACCGAATTATCAGACATTAAGATATTATTTCAAGACTTTTTTCTGATTTTATTGACACTGCATTTTATAAAAACTATAATGATACACATAAAATATAGGGCAGGTGAAAAAATGCTACCTGATTATCTTTCTCCCGAAATTATCGCAAAGATGAACACAATGTCGCTTCAATGCACATTGGCCGAGCAGGGGATAAACGTTGTTTGGATACGTATTATAGATCCCCAAAGCGAAGCCTACACCGCTCAGCATCAGCACACCTTTTGCGAAGCGCATATCTGCCTTGGCGGTGCGTTCACCTATAATATTGCAGGGGAAGAAATTGAGATAGGACAGGGGCAGGGAATTGCCGTTGCCCCCGGATGCGGCCATTTTTTTGCACGCGGTGAAGATTTTATTAAGTGTGCCGTGGCATTTACAGCCGAGAATGGTAGCGCGTTTTATGAAGACCTGCTTAAAATAAAGGCCGTTAAGTTTAATGCACCTACGGAATTTTATTCCGCACTAAAAAATATTGCGTTGGCTATTTCGGGTGACGATTGCTTTTCTGCAAAATTTATTGAATGTCACGCTTTTGGCGTAATCCATTCCATATTAAAGACTGTGGATTTTCCGATCCCGGCAGCCGATTCGGCCACCAAGGCGGAGTTTGATCCACGATTGGCTGTGGCCAAAAGATATATTCGTTCCAACAAAGAAAAAATGCTTTCCTGCGAAGACGTGGCCCAGGAATGCGGGCTTTCGGCAAAGCAATTGGGCAGGTTGTTCAAAAAATATGCAGGGCAGAGCCTTGCGGAATATATAAAGGATTGCAAATTGAAAGACTGCGAAGAACTGCTGCTGAACAGCCGCTACAGCGTGAAGGAAGTGGCTTTTATGCTGGGCTTTGAAAATGAGTATTATTTCGGCAGCTTTTTTAAGCGGCATTATGGTATGCCCCCCGGAGCGTTTAAGAAGCAAAATGCTATGGCTAAGGAGGATATATGATGGATTTTCCCGTTTTTGATCTGCATTGCGACACATCCAATGAACTTATCGGAGCGGGTTACTACCCTAAATCCGAATTGCTTTCCAATCCTTGCCACATAGATTTAGAGCGGGCAGGAAGGCTGGCGGGATATGCCCAGTGCTTTGCTTGCTTCACTACCTACGATTTAGCCGAAGATGTGGAAAAACTGTTTGAGGTGAAAAGGGATGCCGTGCTGGCCGAAATAGAGGCCAACAGCCACCTTATCCGCCAAGCTTTTTCGGCGGCAGATATAGAAGAAAACTATAGGAACGGATTGATGTCGGCCGTGCTCACCATAGAGGGCCCCTGCGGCTTTGGGTTCGACCCAGCCCGTCTGGAAGGCCTTAAAAAGCAGGGCTTTCTTATAGCATCTCTTGGGTGGAACGAGCAAAACCCGCTCACAGGCTCCAACGCCACAGGCGGCGGGCTCACACAGCTTGGCCGCGAATACGTGCGCGAAGCCCAACGGCTGGGCATTGCCATAGACGTGAGCCATATCAGCGACGAAGGCTTCTGGGATATTATGGAGATCACGGGGGCTCCCGTTTTTGCCACCCATTCCAACAGCCGTGCAGTTTGCAATCATCGCCGCAATATCACCGACGATATGTTCCGCGCTATTGCCCGCAGCGGCGGAGTGGTGGGCATAAATCTTTATGCCGATTTCCTTGGCGAAGGCGCCACGCTGGATACTGTTTGCGATCATATATTTCACTTTCTGGAATTGGATCCCTCGGGCACACACATTGCCCTTGGCGGCGATCTGGATGGCATTGATGCCACACCTAAAGGCTTTAGCGGTGTGCAGGATTATCCCGCTCTTGCTGCCCGCCTTTTAGAGCACGGCCTTAGCGAAAAAGAAGTTTACAATATCTTCTGGCAAAACGCCCTTAACGCTCTCAAAAAATGCGAAAAAATATAGAGGAGCCTTAAAAATGAGTGTGAATTATAAGCTTACCCCCGAAAACATTCCCAACACAGGTGTATTATTCGTGGATCATCAACAGAATTCCCGAAGCGGCCACTTGGGTCATGCTTTGGCCGAATACAAGAAGGATTGCATAATTTCTTTCTATTCCAACTGCTCCGGAAATCGCAATAAATGGAGCCCCGGCCATAATGGCTTTGGATGGGTTGAGTATAAAAGGTCGGCTGATGGTGGTCGGACTTGGGGCGAACCCCATGTGCTGGAATATTCTTGGAACTCATTTTTAAATGAAACATTTACAGTGAGTTGCGAAAAGGCTGTTTCCCCAAAAGAAGATACGATTGTAGCATTTTGCTTGCGTAATACCAATCCCAACGGTTGGGAGCCATATTTGGAGCCCACGGTTGTTCGAAGTGAAGATGGTGGTGAAACATGGAGCGAAGCTTTCTTGTTTTGCGATAAATGCGGCAGGATCTATGATGCCCTGGTACAGGATGGTGTGATATATGTGCTTTTGCACGCCAGCGCAGATTGGCCTGCCACAAAGCCCGAGCATAAATATTATATTTATGAGAGCCGTGATTGCGGCAAGACTTTCACTCTGCGTGGCGAACTTCCTGGTGATCCCACCAATCACGCCTATGGCAATATGGTTGTTCGAGAAGATGGATCGCTTATTTGCTATGAATACGACAAGGGCGACGAATATAATATGATATATCACATTAGTTATGATATGGGTGAAACCTGGGCCGAAACAGGCAAGAGCTATTGCCCTAAGAGAATTAGGAATCCGCAAGTGGCCAGAGTGAATGGCGGATATATTCTTCATGGTCGCGCAGGTTGTGAAACTCCCGAGCTTCCGCCCGATTTTGTGCTTTACACCGGCGAAAATGGAATTGATTGGGATGAAGGCAAATATATCTGCGCAATACCCACTCAAAGTGGTTATTACACCAATAATTTGGTGATGAATAAGGCTGATGGCACCCAGCGTGTGCTGATTCAAAGTTCGGTCCCTTATGACCGCGGACGAGTTAATGTTTGCCATTGGTTTTTAGATATTGCTAAGGATTAATAAAAAGCAGGCATATTATGCCTGCTTTTTATTTACTATTGCTTGGGGCTGTGGTATAATTAATTTATCTTTTAAGCGCGCTGCAGATAGGGGAGAATGGGTATGATAAATAAAAGTGTTCTCGAAACCGATGTTTTGGTGCTGGGCTCGGGGCCTTCGGGCTTTGCGGCGGCATATTCTGCGGCAAAAAACGGAGCAAATGTAGTTATTGTGGAGCAAAGCGGCAATATCGGCGGAATATCCACATCCGGCCTCATGAGCCATTGGACAGGTAATTGCGGCAGCCCCCTTTATCACGAGATACTTAGGCGTAGCGCCCACAGGAACGAGGGCGAGCTTAAGGATAAGATCACTATTTATATCGACCCCGAAAAGCTAAAAACACTTTATCTGGAAATGCTTAGCGAGGTGGGCGCCAAAATAATGCTTTACACCTTTGCGCTGGATGCTATCTGCGATGGTGATAGAGTGCTGGGCGCCACGGTCGTGAACAAATCGGGGATGACAGATATCTACGCTAAGATCACTATCGATGCCACGGGCGACGGTGATATTGCCGCCAAATCGGGGGCAGAATTCATATTGGGTAGGGAATCGGATAACAAGATGCAGCCTGCCACGCTTATGTTCAAGGTTGGCGGAGTGGA
>JAZRGE010000122.1:0-8483 GCA_045644025.1 Acutalibacteraceae bacterium
ATCCACGGTGCGTGGCACCGTGGAGGGCAGCATTGCCTACGAGAGAATCGGTAAAGGCGGCTTTGGCTATGATCCGGTTTTTATCACGGAGCTCGGATCTTTCGGTGAGATCTCGGCCGAAGCAAAAGATAGTATCAGCCATCGCGGCCGTGCCTTGAGAAAGCTTAAAGGCAGGCTTTGCGATGAAAAAATATTGATCTTCGGTGGCACGTTTGATCCGCCTCACAAGGCACACAGAGATATGCTGGAAGCCGCCGTGAAAGCAACGGGAGCAAAAAAGGTGCTTGTGATTCCCACAGCCACTCCGCCTCACAAGGAAAGAGAGGGCATAACAAACGCCGAGCACCGCATGGGAATGTGCCGCCTGGCATTTGGGGATATTCCCGGAGCGGAGATTTCTGCCATGGAGATAGAGCGTGGCGGAAAAAGCTACACGGTGGACACTCTTACGGCGATTAAGGCTATAGAGCCCGAAAAGGAACTTATGCTTCTTTGCGGCGGTGATATGTTTGCCACGTTGGATAGCTGGGTGCGTGCTAAGGATATCTTAAAGCTGGCCACGGTTGTGGGTGTTTCCCGCCCCGGCTACGAAAAGGAATTTTTGGAATCGGCCAAAAGACTTTGGAATATGGCCGCATCTGTGGAAATAATAAGCGAGGCCATGCCCGATATTTCTTCCACGGATATAAGGAACGATTTAGCGGCTTCGGAAAAGAAAATTTCCGATAAGGTTGCCGAATATATAAAGGTAAACGGCCTTTACGAAAAAAGGTGAACGCTATGATGCAGGAAAATATGATAAAGGAGCATCTTAAAGGGGTGCTCACCGAAAAAAGATATAATCACAGCCTGGCTGTGGCGGCCGAAGCTGTAAGGCTGGCCGAAAAATGGGGCGCCGATGCCGAAAAGGCTTATCTCGCAGGCTTGGTGCACGATTGCTGCAAGGATGCTCCTGCCAATATCTTGTTGCAAAGGGCAAATGAGTTTGATATAATGATCAGTGATCTGGAAAAAAAGGCCGTGAAATTGCTTCACGCCAAGGTGGGTTCTGTATATCTTAAAAACATCTTCGGAATAGAAGATGAGGAAATTGCCATGGCTGTGAGATATCACACCACCGCCCGCGAGGGAATGTCTTTGCTGGAAAAGGTGCTTTATCTTGCTGATTTCACTTCGGCCGATAGGGATTACCCCGGAGTGGAAGAAATGAGAGCGGCTGTGGATGAAAGTATGGAGAAGGCAATGAAGATCGCCCTAAGCTTCACTATCACCGAGCTGGCCGAGAAGGAAAGCCCCATCCACCCGGATACCTTTGCGGCCTATAATGAAATTATGATGAATAAATAATCACTCAAACTGTTACGTATCTTAAAGAAGGGAAAACGAATGCCTAAAGCAAGTAAGGATGTCAATTTGTTTGCTATCTCTAAAAAAGGCAAACTAAAGAAAAGAAAACTGATGCTTGTTATCACCAACACCGTGCTCAGCATTCTGTTGGCTATAAGTGTTATCACCACGTCGTTGCTGGGGGTGTATGTCTTCGGCATATCAGGAATGAGCGTGGGAAGCCAGAACCCGGATCATCACGAGGAAGAAGGCTTGTTTGAAGAGCTATACGTGAGCACCAGTGCCGACGTGAGCTATATTCTTGTTTGCGGTGAGGGCTGGAAGGAAGATGGCAGCGAAAAGCTTAGCGACGTGATAATGGTTGCTTGCCTGGATCATAAAGCCAAGACTCTTAATATGCTGCAGATTCCCCGAGATCTTTTCACAGGCACCGATGTTTCCACCTATAAGATCAATGCTGTTTATGCCTATCCCCGAAAAGGTGAGTCGCGGGTGAACGCTCTGCGTCGTCGCTTGGCAAGCCATTTGGGTATTCCGCTGGATCACTACGTTACCTTTACCCTTAAGGGCTTTGAATCCGCTGTTAATGCTATCGGCGGCGTGGATATGGAGATCACCGCTCCCAACGGCCTTAAGATAGAAGATCAGCACAATATCGGCACCTTCTACACCATCGGTCCCGGAAAGGTGCATCTGGATGGCAATGCTGCCACGGGCTTCGTGCGCAAGCGCTACGGCACTAGGGAAGAGGGTTATGGATTGGGAGATCTGGATAGAGTGAAGCATCAGAGATCCTTCTATGCCGCTCTTTTCAGAAAACTGTTGCAGACTAATCCCACCACCCTATATAAAATGATAACCGAGTGCTACGAATATATCAGCACCGATATGGATGTGAATACCCTTTTGGGCTATGCTCTGGAAGTTAAAGAGATAAATATGGAGAATATCGGAGTTCATTCCGTACCGGGCCAATATGTGGATTACCGCCCTGATTATCTTAACTTCCCGCTATCTTATTTCTCTCTTATTAAGAGCGAATATGTTAAAATGTTTAATCAGTATATGAATCCCTATGGCAAGCCCCTCACAGCCGATAAAGTTCGCAACCGCGAACTTCATAAAGAACTGGGCATTCCCACGGAAGGGGATTGGGGCCCCGGCTCGGGCACGCTGGACGATTATTAAACGGAAAGAGAAGATTATGGAAGATAACAAGATTTTATACATTGCGGCCAATGCTCTTAACGAGAAGAAGGCCATGAATATTGAGGCAATAAAGGTGGCCGATCTAACAGTGATCACCGATTATTTCCTTATTGCCACAGCAACTTCCTCCACACACGTGCGCTCCTTGGCCGATGAGGTGGAAGAAAAGCTGGCTAAAGAAGAAATTATGCCCCGCCAGATAGAAGGCAAGGCCACGGGCTGGATATTGTTGGACTACGGCAGGGTGATAATCCACATCTTCACTCCCCAAATGCGCGAATTCTATAATTTGGAGCATCTTTGGAGCGATGGCGAAAAAGTGGATATAGATAAAATTTTGGAAAACGTTCGTGAGGAGAATTGAAGTTGAAGTACGAGCATCATATAATCGAGAAAAAATGGCAAGACATTTGGGACGATAAAAAAGCATTCAGCGTAGGTAGTGATTATTCCAAGCCGAAGTTCTATGCTTTGGTTGAGTTCCCTTATCCCTCGGGTCAGGGACTTCACGTGGGCCATCCCAGGCCCTACACAGCTCTGGATATAGTAAGCCGCAAAAAGAGGCTCCAGGGCTACAACGTTCTGTTCCCCATGGGCTGGGATGCATTCGGCCTGCCCACCGAGAACTACGCTATCAAGAATCATATTCATCCTGAAATAGTTACCAAGAACAATGTGGCTCGCTTTAAGCAGCAGCTGAAATCCTTGGGCTTCTCCTTTGATTGGGATAGGGAAGTGAACACCACCGATCCCGAATATTATAAGTGGACTCAGTGGATTTTCCTTCAGCTCTTCAAGAAGGGTTTGGCTTATAAGAAGGAAATGGCTGTTAACTGGTGTACATCCTGCAAATGCGTGCTGGCCAACGAAGAGGTTGTGGGCGGCGTTTGTGAACGCTGCGGAAGCGAGGTTGTCCGCAAAGTTAAGAGCCAGTGGATGCTTAAGATCACCGATTATGCCGAAAAATTGCTCGAAGGCTTGGATACTGTAGACTACATCGAGAGAGTTAAGACCCAGCAGCGCAACTGGATCGGTAAATCCACCGGTGCTCACGTTAGGTTCAACACAACTGCAGGCGATGTGCTCACCGTTTACACCACCCGACCCGATACACTTTTCGGTGCTACATATATGGTTGTTGCCCCCGAGCACGAAACTGTGGATAAGTGGAAGGATCTCCTTTCCAATTGGGATGATATCTGCGCTTATAGAGAGATGGCCGCTCGTAAATCCGATTTTGAACGCACTGAGGTTGCAAAGGATAAGACAGGCGTGAAACTGCAGGGTGTTATGGCTATCAATCCCGTGAACGGCAAGGAAATTCCCATTTTTATTTCCGACTACGTTCTTGCAAGCTACGGCACAGGCGCTATTATGGCCGTGCCCGCTCACGATGGCCGAGATTTTGATTTTGCCAAGCAGTTTGATCTTCCCATTATTGAAGTTGTTAAGGGCGGAGACGTTGCGGTTGAGGCCTATGAAGATTGCGATTCGGGCGAAATGGTCAATTCCGGTTTCCTCGATGGAAAGACTGTGGAAGAAGCCAAAGTTGCTATTGTGGAATGGCTCACCGAGCAGGGTGTTGGCGAAAAGAAGACCAACTATAAGCTGCGCGACTGGGTGTTCTCCCGCCAGAGATATTGGGGCGAGCCTATCCCCATTGTGCATTGCGATTGCTGTGGCTACGTGCCGCTGGATGAAAGCGAACTGCCCTTAAGGCTGCCCGATACCGAAAGCTACGAGCCCACCGAGAATGGTGAATCGCCCTTGGCTAATATGACCGATTGGGTGAACACAACCTGCCCCAGGTGCGGCGCTCCTGCTAAGAGAGAGACAGATACAATGCCTCAGTGGGCCGGCTCTTCTTGGTATTTCCTGCGCTATTGCGATCCGCTCAACAGCGATGCCTTGGCTTCTAAGGAAGCGTTGGACTACTGGCTGCCTGTTGATTGGTACAACGGTGGTATGGAGCACACGACTCTCCATTTGCTTTACAGCCGCTTCTGGCACAGATTCCTTTACGACAACGGTGTTGTGCCCACCGCCGAGCCCTATGCTAAGCGTACCAGCCACGGTATGATTTTGGGTGAGAACGGCGAGAAGATGTCTAAATCCAGGGGCAACGTTGTGAACCCTGATGAGGTTGTGGACGAATACGGTGCAGATACCATGCGCCTTTATGAGATGTTTATCGGCGATTTCGAGAAGGCTGCCCCCTGGAATGCAACAGCTATTAAGGGCTGCCGTCGCTTCCTGGATAGAATCTGGGCTATGGCCGAGAATATTGCCGAGGGTGATGAATATTCTTCTGCTCTGGAGAATGCAATGCACCGCACGATAAAGAAGGTTACTCAGGATGTTGATGGCCTTAAGATGAACACCGCCATCGCCGCCCTTATGGCTCTGCTTAACGACGTGAACGCCGCAGGTGGTATGAACAAGGCTGAATACCGCACATTGCTTATCCTGCTCAATCCTTTTGCACCTCATCTCACAGAAGAACTGTGGGAGCAGATGGGCTTTGATGGTATGCTGTATGAAACCGAGTGGCCTAAGTATGATGAAGCCAAGTGCCAGCTTAATGAGATTGAGATAGTTGTTCAGATCAACGGAAAGATCAGAAGCCGCTTGAGTGTGGCTGCCGATATTTCTCAGGAGGATGCTATCGCTCTGGCTAAGGCCGATGAAAAAGTGGCTGCCGAAATTGCAGGAAAGACTATCGTGAAAGAATTATACGTGAAGGGCAAACTGGTTAACATTGTTGTGAGATAAATTCTCTTGACAAGTTGTCTGCCTTTTAGTATAATGATTTGGAATTATAAAAAACCCCTGCATGTTTGCGGAGGGAGGGAATATAAAACATGAGTCAGGTTAAAATTAAAGAGAACGAGTCGCTCGATAATGCTCTTCGTCGCTTTAAGAGGGCTACCGCCAGAGATGGTGTTATCCAGGAAGTTAGGAAAAGGGAGCATTATGAAAAGCCTTCCGTAAAAAGGAAAAAGAAATCGGAAGCCGCCCGTAAGCGTAAATATCGTTAAATCAACATTTAGGAAGCGGTTTTATCACCGCTTCCTTTTGTTATTTTATGCATTAAGGAGGAGTATCTGTGAAGACTGTTTTTGGCCCTGCGGGCAATTCTCTAAGCTTTAGCCAAATGGGCTATAAACATAGCCTGCAAGTTCCCGAATATCTGGAAAAGATGGGGCTGGATGCCTTTGAATATCAGTGCGGCCGCGGTGTGAATATCGGCGCGGATAAGGCTGCCGAACTGGGCCGCCTTGCCAAGGATAAGAGCATAAGGCTGTCGCTTCACGCTCCTTATTATATTTCTATGTCTTCCGTGGAAGAGGATAAGCGCCTTAATTCCATAAATTATATTTTGGCCAGCGCCAACGCCGTGAAGGCTATGGGCGGTGATCGCATAATTGTGCACACAGGCTCCTGCGGAAAGATAAGCCGTGCGGAGGCATTGGATCTTGCTTGCGACACAATGAACAAAGCGCTGTGTGCGCTGGATGAAGCAGGTCTGGGAAGTGTGCATATCTGCCCCGAAACGATGGGTAAGATAAACCAACTGGGCACGGTGGATGAAGTTCTGGCGCTCTGCAAGCTGGATGAAAGGCTCATTCCCTGCGTGGATTTTGGCCATATAAATGCCAGAGAGATGGGGTCGCTTAAATCTGCTGCCGATTTTGAAAATATTTTTTGCCGCATAGAAAACGAACTCGGAAATGAAAGAATGAGAAATTTCCACGTTCACTTTTCTAAGATCGAGTACACAGTGGGCGGTGAAAAAAAGCATCTTACCTTTGCCGATAACGTGTTTGGCCCCGAATATGAGCCCTTTATCGAAATTGTGCTTAAGAAAAATTGCAATCTCACCGTTATTTGCGAATCCGACGGTACTCAGGCCGAAGATGCCGCAACGATGAAAAAATATTATGAAGCGAGGAAATAAGAATGAAACAGCTTTTTGATTATTTGGGTGATCGTGCCGCCCTTATTATCACCCCCGAAAACCGTAGATACTTCACCGGCTTTTTTTCCACCGAAGGTTATGTTATGGCCTACGGCGGAAAGCTGATCTTTCTTATAGATGGCCGCTATCACGAGGCAGCCGAAAGGGTTGTGAAATCGGCCGATGTGGTGTTGCTTACCGATGCAAAGGCTCAGATAAAGGAGCTTTTTGAGAAAAGCGGTTGCAGTGAGATATTGCTGGAAACACTTATAAGCGTGGAAGAAGCAGAAAATATTGCTTCCTTTGTGCCTGCTAAGCCCGATAAAGGGCTTAATAAGTGCATTCTTGATATGCGCGCTGTGAAGAGCAGGGAAGAGACTGATAAGATTATCAAGGCTCAGCGCATTGCCGAAGAAGCATTCCTGCATATGTTGGATTTCATAAAGCCCGGCCTCACCGAGCGCGAAATCGGCTTGGAATTGGATTATTTCATGCTTAAAAAAGGCGCCGAAGCTCTCTCTTTCGAGACTATTGCTGTATCCGGTCCCAATACATCCTTGCCCCACGGTGTGCCAGGTGATAGGGTGGTGCAGAACGGCGATTTTATCACGATGGATTTCGGAGCTGTGTATGATGGATATCACAGCGATATGACCCGTACCGTGGCTCTCGGCTACGCTACCGACGAAATGAAGGAAATCTACAACACGGTTTATGAAGCTGCCCAAAAGGCTATTGATGCCACCAAAGCCGGAGAAAAGGCCGCGTTTGTGGATAAGCAGGCAAGAGATCATATCGAAAAAGCAGGCTATGGGAAGTATTTTAATCATGGCACAGGCCACGGCGTTGGCCTGGAGATCCTCGAAGCTCCCACGGTTTCTTTCCGTGCGGGGGAAACACTTCTGGAAGAAGGCCATATCATCACTATCGAGCCCGGCATATATATCCCCGGCAAGTTCGGCGTGCGAATAGAAGATATGCTTTTAGTCACTAAAGATGGCTATGAGAACCTAACTAAGGCTGAAAAACAACTTATTGTTGTAAAGCCCATATAAATTGATATTTTACACTTGAAATCTATTGGGAAATAGTGTAATATAACCTTTAGATAAAATACCGCTGCCGAAAGGCGGGCTTTGCATTCTTCTGGGTGAGCGAAGCCGCGGGAATAAAATACAGCCGGAACACCCAGCGGCAAGTAAGGATGTTGTAGATTATGATTAGTGCCGGTGATTTCAGAAACGGTATAACCTTTGAGATGGACGGAAACGTTTACCAGATCATTGAGTTCCAGCATGTTAAACCCGGAAAGGGCGCTGCCTTCGTTCGTGCAAAGATCAAGAATGTTATTGCAGGTTCCGTTGTTGAGCGCACTTTTAACCCCAACGATAAATATCCCCCCGCATTCATCGAGAGAAAGGAAATGGAATATTCCTACAGCGATGGCAATCTCTTCTACTTCATGGATAGCGAGACTTATGAGCTTGTTCCCGTGAACGAAGAAGATCTGGGAGATAACTTCAAGTTTGTTAAGGAAAATATGGTATGCAAGGTTCTCTCTTATAAGGGCAAAGTATTTGGTGTAGAGCCCCCCACTTTTGTTGAGCTCACCGTTACACAGACTGATCCCGGCTTCAAGGGCGACACTGCTACCAACGCCACCAAGCCCGCCACATTGGAAACAGGCGCCGAGATCCGCGTGCCCCTCTTTATCAATGAAGGCGAAGTTATCAGAATCGATACCCGTACCGGTGAATACATGGAGCGTGCCTAATAGCTGCTCTTTCGGGCGGTGCTAAATTTTGCCGATGGCATTGCCCTTTTTAGCCGTATCGGCGCGGCGGAGGTCTTGATATGACTATTTATGAACAGATTTCTTATCTTAAGGGCCTGGCTGAAGGACTCGGACTCGACGAGAACAACAAGCAGGACAAACTTATAAAGGCTATCATCGACGTTCTGGATGAGA
>JAZRGE010000123.1:0-2398 GCA_045644025.1 Acutalibacteraceae bacterium
AAAGGCGCTGAAGCTTGCGTTCTTGGGGGGCGTTACCCTTCTGAACTTCTGCGCCGCAGGTCTCAACCGACTGAGCATTGTGAGCTTTGGAAGAGCCTGTTGCACCGCCGATACCGTCGCGGCCGGTGGAACCGCCCAGCAGCACGACTACATCCCCTGCTTCGGGGCGCTCGCGGGGAACGTTTTCGGCAGGAGCGGCGGCGATAACTGCACCGATCTCCATTCTCTTGGCGGCATAGCCATCGTGATAAATTTCATCCACAACGCCTGTGGCAAGGCCGATCTGGTTGCCGTAGGAAGAATAGCCTGCAGCAGCGGTGGTAACAAGTTTTCTCTGGGGGGGTTTGCCCTTGATAGTCTCCGAGACGGGCTTCAGGGGATCGGCTGCACCGGTAACACGCATTGCGCCGTAAACATAGCTTCGGCCGGAAAGGGGATCACGGATAGCACCGCCGATACAGGTGGCAGCACCGCCGAAGGGCTCAATCTCGGTGGGATGGTTGTGGGTCTCGTTCTTAAAGAGAAGCAGCCAAGGCTCCTTTTTACCCTCAATCTCCACATCTATCTTCACGGTGCAGGCATTGATCTCCTCGGATTCATCCAGTTTATCAAGCTTGCCCTCTTTTTTAAGATATTTCACGGCAACTGTGGCAATATCCATAAGGCAGATAGGCTTGTGTTCACGGCCGAGATCCTTCCTTACCTGCAGATATTCTTCGTAGGTATCCTGCAGCAGTTTATCCTCAAACTTAACATCGTCAATAACGGTGAGGAAGGTGGTGTGGCGGCAATGATCCGACCAATATGTATCGATCATACGAATCTCGGTGATGGTGGGGTTGCGATCCTCACCCTTAAAATATGCCTGGCAGAAAGTGATATCATCTATATCCATAGCAAGGCCATAATCGGCAACAAACTTGGCAAGACCTTCCCTATCCAGCTCGATAAAACCTTCAAGTGTGGCAACCTCTGTGGGGATATCATACTTAGTGGCCAGAGTTTCGGGCTTTCCCAAGGTAGCCTCACGGGCTTCCACAGGGTTGATAACGTATTTTTTAATTTCGGCAATCTGGGCATCTGTAAGCTCACCATAAAGTGCATAGACCTTAGCGGTGCGCACAATGGGGCGATCCTGCTGAGAGATTATCTGAATACACTGGGCAGCAGAATCGGCGCGCTGATCAAACTGACCGGGCAGATATTCCACGGCGAAAACATAGGCACCGGCAAGATCCACTTCGGCAGAAGCGATATCCAGCTGGGGCTCGGAAAACACAGTTTTTGTGGCATAATCAAAAAGCTCAGCGGTGATGTTTTCGGCATCGTAGCGGTTGATGACCCTAACATCGGTAAGCTCCTTCATACCCAGCAGGGTGCGGGCATCGGAAAGCAGGGCTTTGGCTTCGTGAGCCAGTTCCTTTTTCTTTTCTACATATACTCTATAAACCATTATGCTTGCTCCTTTGCTGCCAGGGCCTTACGGCCGATATCGTTTCTGTAGTACTGATTATCAAAGTGGATCTTATCCACTAATTTGTAAGCGTTCTTCACAGCTTCTTCCAGGCTTTCGGCCACAGCCGTGGCGCCCAGCACACGGCCGCCTGCAGTGAGCAGCTTGCCATCCTTAAGATTGGCACCTGCCACGTAAACATTCTCGGCCACGGAAGGATCGATCGTGATCTCATAGCCCTTTTCATAAGCCTGGGGATATCCTTTAGAAGCCATTATCACACAGCAGGCGTGCTTGGCGCCGAAGTTTACGTCTACTTCATTAAGCCTGCCTTCGCTCACAGCCATCATTGTATCCAGCAGGTCGCTTTCCATAAGGGGCAGCACAACCTGAGTTTCGGGATCGCCGAAGCGGCAATTATATTCAATAACCTTAGGGCCGTTTTCGGTGAGCATAAGGCCAAAATAGAGACATCCCTTAAAGGGGCGGCCTTCGGCCTTCATTGCATTCACGGTGGGGAGGAATATTTCCTTCATGCACCTTTCGGCAATTTCCTTTGTGTAGTAGGGGTTGGGAGCCACGGTGCCCATACCGCCTGTGTTGAGGCCGGTATCGTTATCACCGGCGCGCTTGTGATCCATGGAAGAGACCATAGGCTTCACGGTCTCGCCGTCGCAGAAGGCCAGCACCGAAACTTCGGGGCCGGTGAGAAACCCTTCCACAACAACGTTGTCGCCGCACTTGCCGAAGACCTTATCCTCCATCATAGAGCGAACGGCTTCCTTGGCTTCGTCTCTTGTGGTGGCTATGAAAACACCCTTACCCAGAGCCAGGCCATCAGCCTTGATAACTGTGTGGATAGGAGCTGTTTCCAAATAAGTCATAGCTGCGGCCAAATCGGAGAAGACTTCGTACTGTGCCGTGGGAATACCATAATTCTTCATA
>JAZRGE010000124.1:0-8149 GCA_045644025.1 Acutalibacteraceae bacterium
CTTTTGCTATTCTCCGAACTGCTCCTTAATTTTCTCGTTGATCCTTGCATCCATTCTTGGTATCTGCTTTATATCTTCTTCCGCCATAGAAATTTCGGCGATATCGTCCTTTTCGCCGCATTGCGGAAAATTAACAAGCCATGTGCCGTTATTGTTGTTTTCTAAGCAAATCCAACCCTGCATGCCTTTGTGCACGCCTTCTTTGGTGTATTTTTCCTTTTCCACTATCACTTCTACGCAATCCATCATTTTCATATTATTTACCTCTAAAGTTTAGGCTCATTTTTATGTTGCCGATATTTATAATTCATATTTCACGCTTTTATTCTTATTATATCACCTGTTCTATCGCTTGCAAACAATTGTTCAAAAAAAGGCGGCATAAGCCGCCTTTTTGCTATTCTGCCGATAGGTGAATAAGGTGAGCCACGGCGGGGATGCTCTCGCCCTGCTGATCTGTGGTGGGAGACATAAGCGCTCCCGTGGCGCAAAAGAGCACGTTTTTTAGCTCCCCTTTGGCCATAAGGGGCAGGATATACCCGCAAAGCACAGCCGCCGAGCATCCGCAGCCCGAGCCGCCTGCGTGCACGTCTTGCTTCTCCCTATTAAATATCATTCGGCCGCAATCGTTGTGGGGTTTGGAGATATCTATCCCCTCTTTTTGCAGCATTTCTATAAGCAGTTCGGAGCCGATATAGCCCAGATCGCCCGTGAGAATAAGATCGTAATCGGAAGGGGCGGTTTTGGTATCGGCCAGGAAGTTCATAATTGTATCGGCGGCGGCAGGAGCCATAGCCGCACCCATATTGTTGATATCCTTCACGCCGTAGTCCACGATTCGGCCCACCGTGGCGGATTTTATTTTCACCTTGCCCTGCCGAGCCACCACCAGAGCGCCCGCGCCCGTCACTGTCCATTGCGAGGTGGGGGTGCGCTGGCCGCCATAAGAAAGCGGAAATCGGAACTGCCGCTCGGCCGAGGAAAAATGGGAAGAGGTGGATGCAAGAGCATTTTGCCTAAAGCCCGAGGCCACAAAGACGGCCGCCATTACAGTGGAGAGCGCCATTGTTGAGCAGGCGCCGTAAAGCCCTGCAAAGGGCACGGTGCTGTTGCGGGCGGCAAAGCCCGAACCCACGCATTGATTAAGCAGATCCCCTGCGAAGGAGATCTCCAAATCGGGCTTTTCCAGCTCGGCTTTTTTGAGAGCTAATTCCACAGCCTGCTGCTGAAAGGTGGTCTCTGCCTTTTCCCAGCTGGAGCAGCCGAGAGTATCATCGGGGCAAACGGCATCAAACCACCTGCCCAACGGGCCTTCTCCTTCTTTTTTGCCCACCACGGCGGCCCAGGCCGAAATAAAGGGCGGATCGGGAAAAACTATAGTTTGGCTATTCATAAAATCCCTCCTATTGCTAATATTTTTCCGCAAAAGGGAAATTTTATGCTTTTTGGGGCACAAAAAAAAACAAGGCAGTAAACCTGCCTTGTTTCTTTATGTTCTTTGCAATTAGCCTTCGATAGCCTCTACGGGGCATTCGCCGGCGCAAGCACCGCAATCAATGCACTTATCGGCATCGATAACGTACTTATCATCGCCCTCAAAAATAGCTTCGTTGGGGCAAACGCCTGCGCAAGTGCCGCAGCCAATGCAAGCATCAGTGATATTGTAAGCCATAGTGTACACCTCCGTATCACTCTTTTTCTACAAGTTTAGCACTTTACATACGAAAAATCAAGTAGTTTATAAAAACTCTTGCCGGTCGGCGTAACAGATAGGCAAAAACGACTGAATGTTGTTTTGCATCAGAGAGTACATTCTATAATCTCTGCCCTAAGTATTATATCTCGAAGCAATTTGCCTTAACTTCTTTTTATACCCTTTAATGTTAATAAGGCTTCTATATTGTTCTGCTTATAACTTCCACCTGTTTTATAACTTCTCTCAAAGGTGTATCACCAAGCAGAAAAGAAAGCGCTTCCTCAGCAGTCGCATACAGTTTTCTGGTTTCCTTTTTATTTGCTTCTGCAATACTTATTTCTTTATCGGTATGTACTATACTGTAGGTTTTTTCGTTCCACACGAAAAGAACCTCACCACCGCGAAGCATACAATCTTCAAAATCACTAATAGATTCAAAGCGACAATCAGAATCATTGATATATGTGACATTATTATTCATAGGCAAAACTCCTTTATATGCCTTAAATTCCGGAACGTCTTCATGATAATTAATATGTGGCTTTTCAAAGTTGGGAAAGCCAAACCTAGGGTGTTCCCAATTTATTTTATGATCATGAGGATTGGTATGTGCATACTCCTGTTTATGGTCGGTATAATGTCTTCCGATAAGGATAAAACGTGGCCTCTTTTGATTACTTCTTTAAGGACTTTTTAGGCAGCAGATCGGGGATCTGCACGATAATGGTGGCGGCAAAGACCAATGCGCAACCCAATATTTCCCGTGGGCTGAGCACATCGGCCGCGATTATCCAGCCGCCCAATGCGGCAAAGACGCTCTCTAAGCTCATGGTGAGGCTGGCCACGGCAGGGCTGGCATAGCGCTGGCCGATTATCTGCAGGGTGTAGGCCACTCCGCTAGACATCACACCCAGATAAAGAATGGCCATAAGAGCGTTCTTTATGCCATCCAACGCAAAGCCTCCCGGCTCAAAAGCCAGCGACAGTGCAAGCGACACCACGGCGCATACCAAAAACTGCAAAAAGGATAATCTCACGCCGCCAATATCTCGGCCATAGCGATCGATGAGCATGATCTGGAAAGAAAAGGAGCAGGCGCATCCTATCATAAGCAGATCGCCAAGATAGATTCCTCCAAGGGTGGATGCAGCGCAAAGCAGATAGGTGCCGCTCAAAGCCACCGCCACGGCAGGCCACACAGCCCAAGGGATCTTTTTGCCCCACACCACCGAAAGGATGGGCACGATTATCACGTAGAGCGCGGTGATAAATCCTCCGCGGGCCGAAGCGGCCACACCATCGGGATAGGAGCCAAGGCCTGCCTGCTGGAGATTTACGGATATTGCCAAGAAAATGCCGCAGCCAAGGCTGCCCCAAATAGTGATCTTGCGCTTTTTAGGATCGGCAGGAATAATGGGTTGGCCGCTTTTTTTGCTGCGAAAGAAGAGCAATCCGCCCAACAGCGCCGCCGCTATAAAAGAGCGCAGGGCATTAAAGGCGAAGGGCGGAATGTGATTGGCCGCATCACTTTGGGCCACAAAGGCCAAGCCCCAGATAAGGGCGGCCACGAGCAGAATCGAACTGCCCTTAAGATTATTCTTGCTCATATTATTTCTCCATAGAAGCCAAGGCTACCAGCACTTCCACCATCTTTTCCAGAGATTCCACGGGGATAAGCTCTCGCACGGAATGGAAGTTGACTCCGCCTGTGGAAAGATTGGGGCAAGGCAGGCCCATATAGGAAAGGCGGGCACCATCCGTGCCGCCGCGAATAGCAATAATCTTGGGCTGCACGCCGCAGCTCTTCATTGCCTTCTCGGCGTTTTCCACAATATACATATGGGGAAGGATCTTTTCCTTCATATTATAATAGCTATCCACAACGTTGGCTTCCACGGTGCCTTCGCCATAAACACTGTTGAGATATACGGCGATCTGCTTGGCTCTTGCCTTGCGGCTTTCAAATTTTTCTCTATCGTGATCGCGGATTATCATATAAATCTTAGTCTCGGTTTCGTTGCCGGCAATATCGGCCACGTGATAAAAGCCTTCGTAGCCTGCGGTGGTGGCAGGAGTCTCGGCGGCGGGGAGCATTCCGATATATTCGGCGGCTATAAGCACGGCATTCTTCATCTTGCCCTTGGCCTCACCCGGGTGGATATTTATGCCCTTTACCACTATCTCGGCCGATGCGCCGTTGAAGTTCTCGTATTCTATCTCGCCTAAGATGCCCCCATCCACGGTGTAGGCATATTTGGCGCCAAACTTTTCCACATCAAAGCAATCCGAGCCGCGGCCTATCTCTTCATCGGGGGTGAAGCAGACCGAGATTGCAGGATGGGGCACCTCGGGATGGGCAATAAGATACTCACAGGCGGCGATTATCTCGGCCACGCCTGCTTTATCATCGCTTCCCAGCAGGGTGTTGCCATCGGTCACGATAAGCTGCTTGCCCTTCATATTCTCCAGGAAGGGATGCTGCTCAACCGAAGTGACAAGCCCGTTCTTAAGTGTGATATCTCCGCCCTGATAATCGATGATCTGGGGATCAACTCCCTCACCCGAAGCATCGGGGGAAGTGTCCATATGAGCGATATATCCCATGGGGCTCTCCTGCTCACGATCGGGTGTGGCAGGCAGGAAAGCATAAACATAGCCGTTTTCATCCATATGAGCGTTCTGCATACCTATTGCTTTTAATTCGCCCACCAAAAACTCACCCAGCACCTTCTGCCCGGGGGTGGAAGGTGTGGTGGCAGAGTTTTCATCCGAAGCGGTGGAAAACTTTACGTAGCTTAAAAACTTTTCAACAACACTGTTCATATTGTTCACTTTCCTTATTTAATAATATCAAGATTATATCACCCTCTGCCCAAAAGAGCAATCACCTTTTCTTTGACATTTTTCTGCATCTATTATATAATACCACCAAACGCTGAAAGGTGGTTTTTATATGGCGACCAACAGGAAAGAAATATTTAGAATGATAAAATTCACCCTTTTCTCCTTGAGCGCAGGAATTATCCAGCTCGGCTCCTACACCCTGCTTTTCGAGCTGGCAAGGCTTCCCGAATGGGCAAGCTATCTGGTGGCGCTGGTGCTTTCGGTTCTCTGGAACTTCACTCTTAACCGTAAATTCACCTTCGCATCGGCCGCCAACGTGCCCAAAGCAATGCTGCTGGTGGGCTGCTACTACGCTGTTTTCACCCCTGCCACGGTGTATCTCGAATATCTGCTCACCGATCCCGCTATGGGCATTATGTGGAGCGGATATATTGCCACTGTGCTTAATATGCTTCTTAATCTTATCACGGAATATCTTTTCCAGCGCTTCGTGGTTTTCCGCAATTCTATCGACACAGCAAAAAATTAAGTTTGCTTGACTTTTAGCCGTCCATACCTTATACTATAGGCAGAATATCTTTTGTTTGAAGGATCGGTGAACAAGCTATATGGGTAGTACCGACGGTGATCCCGCCAACCCGTGCTTAACAAATAAAAATATAATTTAGGCATACCCACGCTCCGCAAGGGGCGGTGTGGGTGTGTCTTTTTTTGCTTAAAGGAGTTTATTAAGAAATGACCGTTAAACTAATAATATTGGCAGCCTGCCTTCTGCTTTCGGCTTATTTTTCCGCCACGGAAACTGCCTTTTCCACCCTTAATAAGACTCGCCTTAAGGCGATGATAGAAAAGGGCAACAAAAAGGCTAAGAAGACTTTGGAGACTGCCGAAAACTACGACAGATTGATCTCCACCATTCTTATAGGCAACAATATTGTTAACATCGCTATGGCATCTGTTGCCACTCTGCTTTTCGTGGATTCGCTGGGCGCCGATAAGGGTGCCACCATCTCCACCATCGTAGTCACGGTGGTTGTGCTTATCTTCGGCGAGATCACCCCCAAGAGCATCGCCAAGGATATGCCCGAAAAATTTGCCATCTTCTCCACCCCCTTTATCCGCTCTCTTATCTGGCTTCTTGTTCCCCTTACCTTTATCTTCAGCCAATGGAAGAAGCTTATTTCCAAGCTCTTTAAGAAGGAAGAAAACGAGGCCATGATTCAGGAAGAACTGCTGCTGCTGGTGGAAGAGGTTACAGAAGAGGGCAGCATTGATGAATCTGAAGGTGAGCTTCTTAAAAACGCCATTGAATTTGGCGATTTGAGCGCTCAGGATATTCTCACACACCGTGTGGATCTTGAGGCCGTGGAAATCAACGATAGCAAGGAAGAGATCGCAAAGGTCTTCACCGAAACCCGATTCTCCCGCCTGCCCGTTTATGAAGAGACTATCGACCGCATCGTGGGCGTGCTTCACCAGAAGGATTTCTACGTGGGCACCGGCATCACCGATAAGGATATTAAAGACATTATCACCACCCCCGTGTTTATCCACAAATCCGAAAAAGTGGACGATCTTCTGGATCTGCTCCAGGCCGATAAATCCCACGTGGCCATCGTGCTGGATGAATACGGCGGCACCGCCGGTATTGTGACAATGGAGGATATTCTCGAAGAGCTTGTTGGCGATATTTGGGACGAACACGACGAAGTGGAAGAAGAGGTTTCCCAGCTTAGCGAAGACCTTTTTGAGGTGGACGGCTCTATGAATATAGGCGATTTCTGCGAGCAGTTTGATATAGATCTGGAAACTGCAAGCACCACCCTGGGCGGCTGGATAATGGAAACCATGGAAAACCTGCCCGAAGAAGGCGACGTGCTCAACTTTGAGCATTTGATCATCACGGTAAAGACGGTGGACAACCGCCGTGTGGAAAAGGCCACCGTGGCGGTGGGCGAAAAGGTTGAAGGTGACGAAGAATAATGAAGGAATTTTTTAGCTACCTTTTTGGCGCGGGAGACACGGTGGAATTCACCAACTTCGGGCTTGCTCACATCCTGCCCATTGTTCTGATGATTGCCGGCATCCTGCTTATCGGCCGCTTTCGCGATTCCCTGGCCAAAAGCAAATGGGACGAAAAGATTCGCTACTTTTTAGCTTTCTGCCTTATAATAAGCGAGCTTTCCTATTTCTGGAGGCTTGTGGGCGTTCCCTCCCTCAATCCTAATCCCGTGGATCACCTTCCCATCACTGTATGCGGCTGGGTTGTGGTCTTCTGCAGCTTTATGGTGATAGGAAAAAATCAGACTTTATTCGATATTTCCTATTTCTGGCTCTTCTCGGGCACGCTGTTTGCACTTCTCACGCCCACTGTGATCACCTACACAGGCCCCACCCGTTTCCGCTATTATCAATTCTGGGTGGAGCACACCTTTGGCTACATAGCAATTTTTTATATGATTTTCGTGCATAAAATGCGCCCCACCATAAAATCGGCCGTGAAATCCTACGTGGCACTTATTGTGCTGGCGCTTGTGGCCTACACCGCCAACACCCTGCTTGGCCCCGGTGCCAACTATCTCTTTATGGCCAAGCCCGAAAGTACCCCCTCGGTGCTGGATATATTGCCCCCCAATTTTGCCCTGAGGCTCAGCATAATGGCGGCGGTAATCACCCTTATGTTTGCCCTGGCTTATCTGCCCTGGTATATTAAAGATAAAAAATCAAAAGCCAAATAGGTTTATATGTTGCAACAAAAAACCGATGCTCTGATATATTCAAAGCATCGGTTTTTGTGCCCTTAAACGAATGTCGCGGGCAGGTTATTTTAGGCCAAGCACGTCCATGGGCGAGGCCTGTTTGCCGTTCAGCACAACTTCCAGATGAAGATGGGGCGCATCCACACACTCACAAGGCACAGTGCCGATGGTGCCTATAGGCTGAGAAGCCTCCAAAGCCTGCCCCTCTGCTACCATTATATGCTCCCCTAAGCCTGCATAGAAGCAGACTATGCCGTTGCCATGATCTATCTCCACGTAGTGCCCAAGCTGATCGCTGTAGCCCACAGTCTTCACCACGCCGTGGCCTGCGGCGCCCACAACGTCCGCACTTTTGGCAGAAATATCCACACCCTTATGCACCCTGAAATCCAAAAATGTTTCGGAAAAAAGAGGCTCGGTGGGGCTATATTCTTTTATCACGCTGCCGGCAACGGGCATCACAAAAAAGGTGGCCTCCCCCACGGTGGGCATCTCCTGCTCTTCCTTTTCGGGGGTGCTTTCGGGCTTTTCCTCGGGCTCACTGCTCACGGGGCCGGGGGCATCGCTCACCGTGTTGAAAATGTAGTTTGGCTTGGATGAGGAATTATTCGAAGAAGTATCCCCCTGCCCTGCAGGCACGTTGCCCACCATATCCAACGCAAACCAAGACACCGCACCCAACGCCACCATGCAGGCGCAAAGAGCGGCAAAATGAACCTTTTTGGCCTTGCGGCCGCTGTTGTTTCTTTTGTAGCTATATCTTGCCATAAAAATCACCTCTGCAAGTTAATTTTGCCCCAACAGAGAATTTTTATTCGCAAAAAGGTTTTGCACAAAACATTCTTTTTTG
>JAZRGE010000125.1:0-6940 GCA_045644025.1 Acutalibacteraceae bacterium
TATAGATATGATCGCCCGAAAGGATAAGAACGTATTCGGGATCATATCTTTCGATAAAGGGCAAGTTCTGATAGATAGCGTTGGCTGTGCCCTTATACCAACCGCCGCCTGCGATGGCCTGATAGGGCGGCAAAATATGTACGCCTGCCTCGGCACGGTCCAGATCCCAGGCCTTGCCCGAGCCGATATAATCGTTCAGCTCCAGCGGCATATACTGAGTGAGCACGCCAACTGTGTAGATTCCCGAATTCACACAGTTGGAAAGGGGGAAATCTATTATTCTGTACTTTCCGCCGTAGGGCACGGCAGGCTTGGCTATATTCTGGGTGAGCACTCCCAAGCGGCTTCCCTGGCCGCCTGCCAGCAACATAGCAACACATTCCGGTTTTTTCAATGCTGTCATCTCCTCTTAGGTTGTTCTTTTTCAAGGTATATCACAGAAAATCCGGGCAAAGTGATTGTGATGGAATCCTCCAGCCCGTGCATAGATATCTTCTTGCTGGTAACACTCTTGGCTACCTTCACGCCCAAACCGCCGAACTTTTCATCGTCGGTATTAAGCACCACCTTATATTTGCCGGCCTCGGGCACGCCGATTCTGTAATCATAGCGCGCCACAGGCACAAAATTGCAAAGAGCGATTATCTCTTTGCCCTCTTTATCTATTCTGCGGAAGCAGATAATACTTTGATCGATATCATCGTTGGCTATCCAGGAGAAGCCTTCCCAGGAATAATCCACTTCCCAAAGAGCCTTCTTTTTAAGATAAAGATTGTTGAGCTGCTTCACAAAATCCTGAGTCTGGCGATGGCGATCATATTCCAAAAGCAGCCAATCCAGCTCCTTTTTGTAGTCCCACTCAATAAACTGGCCGAATTCCTGGCCCATAAAAGTAAGCTTTTTGCCGGGGTGAGCCGCCATAAAGGCCAGGAATGCGCGAAGCTGGGCAAACTTAGCATCGTATTCTCCGGGCATTTTGTTGATAAGCGAACACTTGCCGTGAACCACTTCATCGTGGGAAATAGGCAGCACGTAGTTTTCCGAGAAGGCATAGAAGAATGAAAACGTGAGCGCTTCCTGATTAAACTTGCGATATATCGGATCCATCGACATATAGCGCAGCATATCGTTCATCCAGCCCATATTCCATTTGAAATTGAAGCCCAAGCCGCCCATATCAGTGGGCTTGGTGACCAGCGGCCAGGCTGTGGATTCTTCGGCTATCATAAGAGCCTTGGGGAAGGCGGCAAAAACTTCGGAATTAAGCCGCTTAAGGAAGTTCACAGCCTCCAGATTTTCCCTGCCGCCATAGGCATTGGCGATCCATTCGCCATCCTTGCGGTTGTAATCCAGATAGAGCATTGATGCCACCGCATCCACGCGCAGGCCATCAATATGATACATTTCCATCCAATAAAGGGCATTGGAGATAAGGAAGCTTTGCACCTCATCTTTGCCGTAATCAAAAACCACCGTGCCCCATTCGTAATGCTCGCCCTTCTTAGGATCGGCATATTCAAAGCAACAGGAGCCATCAAATCTATAGAGACCATGCTCGTCCTTAGGGAAATGGGCAGGCACCCAATCCATTATCACGCCTATGCCGCAGCTGTGGAGAGCATCCACAAACTTCATAAAGCCATGGGGAGTGCCATAACGAGAAGTGGGCGCATAATATCCCGAAACCTGATAGCCCCAGGATCCATCAAAGGGATACTCCGAAACGGGCATTATCTCCACGTGGGTGTAGCCCATCTCCTTGGCGTATTGCCCTAACTGACTACCCAGCATTTCATAAGACATGGGATTACCATCGGCAAAGCGGCGCCACGAGCCGAGATTAACTTCATAAATATTCATAGGGGAAGAATAGATATCCCGCTGCTCTTTGGCCTTCTGCCACGCAGCATCACCCCATTCATACCCCGAAAGATCGAAAACTTTGGATGCATTAGCGGGTGCTGTTTCGGAATGGAAGGCAAACGGATCGGCCTTAAGCACGGTGCCCGCCGCAGAAGACACAGCATACTTATAAGCGGCATACTGCTCCACACCCTCTATCCAGGCTTCCCATATAGCATAACTATTGCGCTGCATCGGGTGTGCGGATGCATTCCATCCATTAAAATCGCCCACAACCGAAACGGCATGAGCGCCCGGAGCCCACACTCTGAAGCAAACGCCGCGCTTACCGCATCTGCTTTCAAAATGAGCTCCCATAAACTTATAGCATTGTGTGCCGGAAAGACCTCTATCGATTATCCTGCTTTCCTCTGCCGGGTTTCCCAAGGGAAGATCCCCCTTTTGCATCTTTTTCTTTATTCTACCAAATGGTTTTCCACATTTCAAGCCGTTTTTTGTGATTTTCCTATCATAATCGGAAAAGTATTTGCCTTATTTTTGTGTATATTGCCCAAAAATAAGGGGTGCTTGCATAATTCACCTTAAATTATATGCAAATTCTGCTCATTTTATCCCTTGCCGCCAAAAAGCAACAAAAAATGCACCGCCCATTCGGACGGTGCATAATTCAATTAGTCTGCTACGTAGGGCAGAAGAGCAACGGTGCGGGCGCGCTTGATAGCCACAGTCAGCTCACGCTGATGGGCAGCACAGGTACCGGTAACTCTGCGGGGGAGAATCTTGGCACGCTCGGAAACGAACTTGCGAAGACGAGCAACATCTTTATAATCAATGCATTCCACGTTCTCGGCGCAGAAATGGCAAACCTTTTTTCTGGCCTTGCGGTGCATCGGACGATCTGTTTTTTCCACAGTAAAAACCTCCTTAGGTTATTTTAATTCCTGCCAATTAGAAGGGCAGATCTTCATCGGTGGCGATTTCGGCGAAATCACCTGCATCAGTATTGGAGAAAGCAGCAGGTGCGGCATTGAAGCCATCTTCCCTTGCGGGCGCGCTGTCTCTCTTAGGTTCTGCGAAGTGAACGTTGTTTGCAACAACTTCAAATGCTGTGCGGTTGTTGCCGTCCTTGTCCTGATAGCGGCGAGTCTGGATAGAGCCATCAACAGCTACCAGCTGGCCTTTCCTGAAATATTTGGAAACGAACTCGGCAGACTGCCTCCAAGCAACAATGTTGATGAAATCGGCAGTTCTCTCTTCTCCGCTCTTAAACCTGCGCTCCACAGCAAGGGTGAAGCTTACAACGGGTGTGCCGTTGGTGGTGTGGCGAAGTTCCGGCTCGTCAGTCAGGCGGCCCATAAGTGCAACCAAATTAAGCATTTCTTCATACCTCTCTTACTTCTTCACTGTCATAACACGGAGAACACCGTCTGTAATACGGCCTACACGATCCAGTTCAGCGGGGAAGCTGGGCTCGGCAGAGTATTCTACCAGAACATAGTATCCGTCTGTTTCATCGTTGATAGGGTAAGCAAGTCTTCTCTTGCCCCACACGTCAACGCTTTCCACAGTACCGTTGGCAGCAATAAGGGTCTTGAACTTTTCTACAAGAGCCTCGGTAGCCTCCTCACCTGCGGCAACGGAGAAAACCAACATTGCTTCGTACTTGTTTGTCATAGCGTTTGCACCTCCTTTTGGACTTTTGGCCCCTGCTAACAGGGGCAAGGAGCTAAGGTATGATGATTTTTTACCTATAGCTTGAGCATTATACCAATATTTTGCAAAAATGTCAACCTTTTTATTTCACCATCGTATCTCAGGGTTCGAGTCCCGCCTGAAACATATAAAAAAAGCAGCCCACCCGATGGGTGAACTGCTTATTTTGGCGCGCTTGAAGGGACTCGAACCCCTGACCTACTGGTTCGTAGCCAGTCACTCTATCCAGCTGAGCTACAAGCGCATATGGGATGAAAAAGCGGGGCTTTCTCATCGCCGAAATGTATATTATCACAACTCAAACAAAAAATCAAGAGAAATTTTAACCAAAAAGTGTAGACATCGGTTTTCCTTCGTAAATTCTCTTTATTGCGCCCGCAAAGGTGGGGGCAACCTTAAGCATTGTGATCTTATCCAGCTTCTTTTCCTCGGGCAGCGGAATTGTATCCAGCAGCACGATGCGGTTGATATCGCTCTTTTCCAGCCTTTCGATAGCGGGGCCCGAAAGAACACCGTGTGTGGCACAAGCCATAATAGACTTTGCACCTGCTTCCTTAAGAGCTGCGGCGGCATTGGTGAGGGTGCCTGCGGTATCGATCATATCGTCCACAAGAATAACGTCCTTACCATTCACATCGCCGATGATATTCATAACTTCGCAGACATTGGCCTTCTGGCGGCGCTTATCAACGATAGCCATAGGGGTGTGGATTGTGTGAGCAAAATTCCTTGCTCTGCCCACCGAGCCGATATCGGGGGAAACAACTATAGCGTTCTCCAGAAGCTCGGGCTGAGAAAGGAGATACTTGGAAAGGATGTTGGCGCCCAGCAGATGATCCAGCGGAATATCGAAGAAGCCCTGGATCTGGGGGGCGTGCAGGTCCATCGTGAGAACACGGTTGGCACCGGCGGTAGAGATAAGGTTGGCAATAAGCTTGGCGGTGATGGGATCGCGGGACTTAGCCTTTCTATCCTGCCTTGCATAGCCGAAATAAGGAATAACGGCTGTGATTCTGGCGGCCGATGCGCGCTTAAGTGCATCGATCATTATCAACAGCTCCATAAGATTGTTGTTCACAGGATCGCAGGTGGACTGCACCACGAAAACATCGCTCTCACGAACACTTTCGCCGATGGAAACAGAAATCTCACCATCGCTGAAAGTCTTGACCTCGGATTTGCCCAGGGGCATACCCAGCTGCTCAACTATCTCCTTAGCAACATCAGGGTTGGCATTGCAGGAAAAAATTTTAATGTCTCTACCGTAAGGTATCACGGTTATCATCCTTTCGCCGAAATACTTTTTGCATATTATATTATCTCAGTTAGCCTATAAAAAAGCAAGGGGAAAAAGTGAAATTTTTAAGAAAAAAACTCGAAAACTTCCGAAATTTGCGATCATACTCCGAAAAGCCTGCGGGCATTTTCGCGGCAAGCATCCAAAACAGCCTGGGGTTCCATTCCCCTGGCTTCACCGATAGCTTTGGCTACGTAGGCTATATAGTGGGAAAGATTGGTCTTGCCCCTAAAGGGTTCGGGGGCCATGTAGGGGGCATCAGTCTCCAAAAGAAGCCTGTCCATCGGCACTGCCGCAGCCACCTCCAAAGCCTTGCGCGCATTTTTGAAGGTTACCACCCCGCCCAAGCCTATATAGAGGCCGAGATCCGTGATCTCCCTTGCCATTTCGGCTGATCCTGAAAAGCAATGAAGCACACCCTTCGGGCGATACTTTCGCAGGATCTCCAGCGTGTCGGCATGGGCATCTCTATCGTGAATAATAGCCGGCAAATCCAGTTCGTTTGCCACCTGAAGCTGTGCGCAGAACCACTCCTTCTGCACCTCCTTAGGCGCACAATCCTCCCAATGATAATCCAGCCCGATCTCGCCCACAGCCACAGCCTTTTTATGCTGAAGCAAGGGATAAAGAGGCCCTATATCCACGCTGTGAGAAGGAATATTCTCGGGGTGAACTCCTGCCGCAAAACAGCAAAAATCATGTTGCTCCGCCAACGCTCTCAGCCTCTCAGCCGAAGCATAATCAACGGCGCAGTTGATTATTCCAACTACGCCGTTTTGAGCATTTTCGGAAAGCACCGCTTCAAGGCAATCGGCAAAACGATCGTCGTCGTAGTGAGCGTGAGTATCGAAAATGTTGTTCATCATATTATCTTAAGGTGCTGCCGGGAGCAATAGAAGCATCCAGCTTAAGCAGGGTGGCGCTGCCATCGGCATTTTCGGCCGAAAGGATCATACCTTGGCTGAGCACTCCGCAAAGGGTGACAGGCTTAAGATTGGCTACCACGGCAACCGTTGCGCCCACCAAATCGGCAGGATCATACCAGGCAGCTATGCCGGAAGCAATTGTGCGGGGTGTGCCCGAGCCGTCGTCCAGAGTGAACTTAAGCAGCTTCTTGGATTTCTCCACCTTTTCGCAGGCCAGAACCTTGCAGGCGATCAGCTTGGTCTCGAAGAATTTATCAATGCTGATCTCAGCCACGGTTTCTTCCTTCTTTTCTTCCTTCACTTCGGCCTTCTTGGGATATTTTTTATCTATATCGGCCTCGATCTCCTTAAGCTTTGCAGCTTCATCCAAACGGGCAAAAAGGCCCTTGGCTTCGCCCACGGCGCTGCCTGCTTTAATGCCGCCGAACTGAGCAATAGATTCAAAATCGCCCATTGCGCCGGCACCGATAAGCTCCAGAATCTTTTCGCCTGTGGCAGGCATAAAGGGAAAAATAAGCGTGCCTATAAAGCGAATCGATTCCAGCAGATTATACATAACTGTGGCAAGGCGCTCCTTGTTGGCTTCGTCCTTTGCCAAGGCCCAGGGGGCAGTTTCATCAATATATTTATTGCTGCGCTTGGCAAGATTTATCACAGCTTCCAGAGCATCGGCCACGCGCAGATCATCCATATACTTTTTGCTGTCGGTCAGGGCGGCAAGGGCTGCTTCTTTGAGAGAAACGTCCACTTCTTCATCCTTGCCGGGAGCAGGAATAATTCCGCCAAAATATTTGGTTGTCATTGCCACGGTGCGGTTCACAAGATTGCCCAAAGTGTTGGCAAGATCGGAATTATATCTGGCGATAACAGTTTCGTAGGTGATATTGCCATCCTGCGCAAAGGGCATCTCACTTAAGAGATAGTAGCGCACGGCATCCACACCGAAATACTCGGCCAGATCATCAGCATAGATCACGTTGCCTTTGGATTTGCTCATCTTATCCTGGCCTGCAAGCAGCCAAGGATGGCCAAAGACCTGCTTGGGCAACTCTACGCCCAAAGCCATAAGCATAATGGGCCAATAAATCGTGTGGAAACGAAGAATATCCTTGCCGATAATGTGCACGTCGGCAGGCCAATA
>JAZRGE010000126.1:0-21957 GCA_045644025.1 Acutalibacteraceae bacterium
TGTTCATCATCTTGAGCTGCTGAGTTGCATCATAATACTCAAGAGTGATCTGGGATTTAAGACGATATGCAATATCACCGTAGGCACCGATGTTAAGCTCGTTGACATTGGATTCTTCCTCTGTCTCGCCTTCACCCTCGCCCTCGGGCTTAGCATCTTCCTCGGGCTTTTCTTCGGGCTTAGCGGCAGCATCTGCATCTTCGCCTTCGGCAGGGGCTTCCTCTTCCTCGTTTTCAAAAACTTCCAAGGGGTTGGAATACCACATTTTGCCGCTTATCTTATCAAGCACGGCAAAAACTGCATTTTCTTCGTTGATAAACAAAGCATAATTGGGATGATCCGCTGCAAGCTTCATACCCTCAGGGGCAAGTTCGCTTTCAAGGAATTCCCTATCCTCTTCGGGAGCAAGTTCACTGCTGCCGAAAAGCTGACCATCGGCAGAAGCGATAAGTTTGGTGGATGTAAACCAGGCAGCGAGTACGCCGGCAAAAATGGCAACAACAAGCACCAATGCAATGATAACTCTATGTTTCTTTATAAATGCCATTTCATCCACCTCACATTCTAATAGTTATTTCGCTGTAGATACTTACTGCAAAGCCGAACATCTGCTGAACAAGGTTGAACATAAGAACGACAAGGAAAAGCACTGCAGCCATACCAACCACGGAAACAATGATTGTACCTATTGTCTTGAGTGGTGTGTAGTTGTGAATTGTGAGCATTCCGCTGAAAAGCAGGAATGCACTCCAGATAAGACCGATTGTCTCCAACACATAGATCAGAGAGCCTTCGGAAATTGTGACAAAATTACTTGCGATGGAAACGGGGATGCTGAAGAGCATAAAGGGAATCAGCATATAGGCTGTGGCCATCACAATATCGCGGAACCTACCGTCGCCATCGAAGAGTGTGGTAACCGACCAGTTACACAGACACCACAGGAAAAGCGGGATGGTGGCCATTGCCAGAGTCTGTAACAGGCTGAACTCATTATCCAAGGGCAGGAAAAGGAATCCTGTAACCGAAGATCTGACAAGCAACGTGACAACAAACAGGCCGTAGAGAATGGCGGCAGAGCCCATATGGCCCTTCTTTTCGCGGATCATGCTCCAGAAGCCATCAAAGGGATGGGTGATAACATATCCACCGAATTTAAGACCTCTGTACCAGCCGTACTTCTTAAGGCCTTCTTTAGCAATGAGTTTCTTTCTCCAGATCTTCACATAGAGAACTGCCAGAATAATGATCACTGCTATGGTAAGGCAGACCCAACCGAAGTTGGTAGAAAGCCATTCATCGCGATAATACTTATAAGCCTTAGAATAGAAGGTTTTATTACCGGCATAGCGGAAGTAATCAAGAACTTCCTCATATTCGCCGTTTCTCAGCATGATCTTACCAACACCGGCATAAGCCATATCCAGGTTGGAATTGATCTTGAGAACCTGCTTCCACTGTTCGAGAGACTCATCGTAGTTGCCTTCGATGTAGTTCCTCTGAGCCTCAATGATAAGCTTAGCGTAGTCGGTCAGCTCGAAAACTGTGAGTGCAGAAGAGATATTATCCAGAACATAGATCCTGGTGCCTTCGCAAACAACACCAACGGGCTTTCTGAAGTAACCCTCTGTGGAGCCTTCACCGCCGAAGATAAAGAGGATCTCACCATCTTCGTTGTAAACAAAGATTCTCTTTCTCACAGAATCGAGGCAGGCATAGCCATAAGATTCGGCTGCTGAAACATCCACAAATCTGGAAGGACCGATAATATCGGTTTCCTCGGAAACGCTGAGGTATTCGATATCACCGATAGGATACTCCAGCACAGGAGATACCTTAAGGATATTGTGGCCCAGAGCAGTCTGCTTTCTTACAGGCAGCGACTGAGCGGGATCCCACTGATCCACGTTGGAGGTAACGGTATAAACGAAATCCTCGTGGTCCATATCGATATTATCAAACTCAACAGGAATAAACTTAAGGCGTGCTTCTTTCTGCTTCTCAGAACCAACAAGATTCCAGAAGATATCGGAAAGAGTTACCTTAACGGGAGGTGCACCGGTAAAACCAAGGAAGTTACCCATGGGGTCAAATTCCATAATACCGTCGTATACACCTTCTGCAACAACGTAAACACGACCAAAACGGTCGGCAGCAACCTTATTAGGTGTGAAAACAAAGTTTTCCTTATAAACGTCGCTGCTGGTTGCAGTACGGTCGCCAATGTAGTTAAAGTCTTTATCAAGAACAACTATACGGCTGTTGCCGCTATCGGCAATATAGATCATACCATCAGAAGCGGCATAAACACCTTTAGGTCCACTAAGAGCAGTAACAGAACCGTCCTCGCCCTTAAGCATCTTAAGTTCTGCCAAGAATTTGCAATCTTTATCAAGAACCAACACGCGGTTGTTGCCAGTATCGGCTATGTAAACATTGCCGTTGTCGTCAACATCCACATCGTTGGGGTCCTTCAAAGTTCCGTTGCCGGGAAGTCCCATATGAGCACGGTCAGCATAAATGGCAACGCTGGCAGCCTCAGGTGTGGGCACAGCTTCCTGCTTATAGTTGTATGTATAAGAATCGGCTGCGGCGGGCACGGAGAAGAGAAGAACAACTGTTAAAATAACAGCTAAAATACTTAACACCCTTTTCAAGATCTCACCTCGCAATTTCTTCTGGGTTTAGTCTTTCATACCGGAGGTAGCCATTGTCTCCAGTATTTGTGACTGTGAAAATACAAACGTTACAATAGGAACAATCATCATAACAACCGAAACAGCAGCTGCAACACCCGTACGGGCCACACCACTGGCTGCGATCTGGCTCAGCGCAAAGGAGAGGGGCTTGAGCTGTTCGCTGTAGATGTATGTTCCGCCGGAAGTACCCCACAAACTCTGAATTGTGAGAATTGCCAGGGTGATCCATGCGGGCTTAACAATAGGCATTACTATTCGGAAGAAGATCCTTATCTCCCCTGCACCGTCGATTCGGGCGGCTTCAAGAAGAGCATCGGGAAGCAACTGCTCCATAAACTGTTTCATAAGGTAGAGACCCATACTTGCGCCGATTGCAGGAACAATGAGCGAGAGATATGTATCTACCCAGCCGAGCTTAGCCATAATGAGATAGTTGGGGATGGCTGTTACCTGGCCTGTGAACATAAGGGAGAGCACAACGATCTGGAACATAGTGTCGCGGCCCTTGAATTCGAACTTAGAGAGCGAATAAGCAGCCAGCGAAGCCAGAATGATGTGACCGATAGTACCTACCACTGTGACAAAAACAGTGTTGAAAAGGTAGCGGGTAAACGGTACCCAGGAGGAGGACATAACTGTAAGCAGGTCCTTAAAGTTATCAAACGTGGGGTTCTTAGCAAAGAACCTCGGGGGGTAGACGAACAATTCGTCGAAAGGCTTGATAGAGTTACTGATGGCATAGACCAAAGGCATTGCCATAAAAGCACCTATCAAGGTAAGAACAATCAGAATACCAACCGTTCCGCCTGTAGAACGGTTAAGTTTTTTCAAACGCTTTTGTTTCATAGATATACCTTCCTATTCAAATAGCAATTCTTAATCCGTTCTGTTAGGTGCCTATCTTCTTGATAAACACGTTTACAAGCTTGTTGCAACCTACCATTATTACAAACAGCACGGTAGCAATAGCAGAAGCATAACCCATTTCAAATCTGATGTTACCGTAGTCTACCAGGTGGGTTACGATGGTGTGTGCAGCATACTGCACGCTGGGGAAACCGGCCATACCGACCGCAATATCATAAACACCGAATGCACTGGTTATGGCAAGAACCGCACCGAACATAAGCTGAGGCTTAAGGTTGGGCAGGGTGATATACCAAAGCTCCTGCCAACGGTTCTTAATACCATCGATAGCGCCGGATTCGTACTGGGATTTATCAATACCCTGAAGACCAGCTATGAAAGAAAGGAAGCTGGTGCCAAGGCTCATCCACAGTGCAACGAGGATAACGATGCCCATAATATACTTGGGATCGGAAAGCCACAATACCGGCTCGGTTACCAAACCGAGACTCATAAGAATGGAGTTTGCGTAGCCATAAGAGTCACTGCTGAAGATCAGCTTCCAGATCATATAAACGTTGCCGGAAATGGAAGGTGCATAGAACAGCAGAACCAAAATAGCTCTGAGCTTGGAAGAAAGTTCGTTGATCATCCAAGCGGCCAGCAAGCTGATAAGGTAGCCTGCAGGGCCTGTGATGATAGCAAAGAACATAGTATTCTTCAAAGCAAGCAGGAAGTTTTCATCCCTGAGGATAAGCCTTACGTAGTTTTCGAGGCCATTAAACACAGGAGCTTCCAGAATGTTGTAGTAAGTAAAGCTAAGGAAAATCGAAATAAGAACGGGAGCAACTGTAAATGTGCAGAAGATAATCATATAAGGAAGAAGAAATCCATATGCAACCCTGGCATTATTCTTACCATAGCTTTTAACGCGCTTTTTAAGCGGCGAATTAGTGTTTGCTGCAGTCATTTATTCTCCCCTCCTTATTCCATACCAAACTCTTTGCGTTTGGTGATAATTTCATCGTTGATGATAATGTTGTAGTCAACCATAACTTCGCGAGGATCGGTCTTGTTGTTGTAGATCTCGCGGAATGCGTTGTCCAGATGTCTCCACAGGTAGTAGCCGCCGGGAACTTCGGGAATACCGAAGATATTCTGAACTTCTTCATCTTCTCTGGACTGCTCGTTAAACACCTCAAGGTCTTCAACGTTCCAGGAAATGTTGTTCATAGCTTCCAGGTTGGCGGTGGGATATCTACCGGATTCACCCAGCAGGTTTTCAAGCTCATGAGCGTAATCGGTCTGGGCCTTGGTATCAGTCCACCACTTAATGAATTCCCAACCGGCCTGCTTCTTGCTATCCTCGATGCTGCTCATCATCATAGCTGTGGTGAGCGAAACGGGGGTAGCATGAGAAATAGTGCCATCAGCCTGCTCTGTGCCGGGAACCATCGCAATGCCCCACATACCCTTAAGCTGGGGAGCAAAGATAACCAGTGTGTTGTAAGAGGTGTAGTTGGCAACGGCCAAAGGCATTTCACCGGTTACAAAACGGTTGGAGAAGTTATAAGAAAGCGGGAAGCCGTAGCTTGTGTAGAGATCGCTCCACTGCTTCATTATACGGATAGAAATTTCGCTGTTGAAATCGGCGCGGGACTTATCTTCATTATAGAAGGAACCGCCGGCCTGATAAAGCATTGTGCCGAAGGAAACCATACCTTCGTTGGAGCCTGCAGGCACGTCACTGGTGGGCAAGCCGAAGGTCATATTGTTTCTCTGGAGAACGGGAAGCATCTCATAAACTTCTTCCCATGTCTCGGGCGGGCCGTCAAAGCCCAGCTGCTCCAGAATGTCCTTGCGGTAGAACAGCACGGGGAAGCTCATCTGCTCGGGCAGAGCGTAGTATTCACCGTTGAGTTCAAGGGGAGTCATAGCAGCTTTGGCAAAGCGATTTTTCACTGTCTCAAAATCGGAGAACTGAGAGAGAGGCTCGATTGCGCTACGGATAGCGTAGTTAACAGGATCACCCTGAGCCATGTAGAGGGCGATATCGGGAGCCTGGCCGGCAACAGTTGCCTGAAGCAGAGCGCCCTGAACAACCTTTACCTGCACCCTGTAGCCATCGTAGTTGAAATCGGAATCAACAAGCTGCTTAAGAATTGTGGCCTGATCTCGACCACTGTTGATCCAAACCTCGAGAACCTTATCACCATCGGTGATTGTGTCGCCGATGGAGTTGTAATCCTCGAAGAAGGAAGCCATAAAGTTGCTTGCTTCGTGAGCGAATGTCTCGAAGAAGTTGGCTGCTGCTCTTTTAATCTTTGTATCGGCAGAGCAGATCAATATATAGTCCATACTCATATCGGTCATCTTAACATTGGAGATCCAAGTACCAAGAGCCGAAAGATTGGAGTTGAAATCGGAGAGTTCTTTTGTGATTCTGTGAGGCTTCTTGTTCAAACGCTCAAGCTGACGAGCGATGTTATCAAGAATAGCGGTGTAGCTACTTGCGCCGGAAGCGGCAGCAAGTCTTTCGGAAACGCCGTAAAGACGAGCGCTTTCCTCGGCAAAGCCTTCGATAACCTGGGGAATCTTATCCTTAAGATCATAGCTTCTGTATGCATCGGGAGTGGTTCCGGTGATAACAATGATCTTTCTGTAGAATTCGTTCAGTTTCTCAAGGATATCGGAAACTTCCATAATATAATCGCCCAGCTCACCAAGAGCGGATTCGATCCTGATGGTGTTCTGGCCCTTCTTAAGGGGAACAAGGTAAACCTGCTCACCTTCGCCCAAGAAAACGTTCTTGTAGCCGGAATTATATTCAAACTTAACGTTGGCAGCTTCCTTATAAGGAATAGTGCCGTTAACATACACACGGCGAGTGATATGCAGACCGCGAGCTGCCTCCTGCTTTACCTTAAATACAACACGGTAAAGGCCATCGGCAGGAACATCGGCTACATTATATTCAACCCACATATTAGCGCTGTTGAAGCGGCCGCCGCCTATAATGTTCATGCGAAGCTTTGTGCCATCGTAGGGCTCAAGCAAGGGAGAAGAACGATCATATATGGGAGCGAGCTGTGCGGAAGACTTAAGAGCAGCCAATTCGGCCTGAATCTTAATGGGCTCTTCCATAGCAATCTCTTTTAAGCCCTGGGCCTGATAGGTGGCCAGAGCGTCGGCATAAGAGGGATATTCCTTCTGAGCATCAAAGGTAATGGCGCTTATAACAATAGGCTCCTTGATAGTCTCAAGAGTGATGGTGTGTTCGCCCTCTTCAAGATAGAAAAGAAGGTAGTTGTCGTAGTAGCCGGAAGCATCGCGGAAATACTGCTCGTACCATCCAAATACTTCAACCTGGGTGGGATACTTATCGTTGCCGCGGTTATCCTTCTCTATTTCGTCTTTCTCGTTCTTCCAGACACGGCTGATAGCCAGAGAAGAAGCTTCATCGAAGGGAATTTCTCCATCTATGTAGAGCTTTCTTTCGATACCGGAAGACTTACCCTCAACTGTGCGGTAGTTCAGCTTGATCTGATACATACCCTTAGTTGCAACGGTAAATTTCCAGGTAACTTTACCCTTCTCACCATCGATATAAAGACCCTTCTGGCCTTCATATTCGTTCACAACGGCGGATTCCTTAACATTACCGTTCTCATCAACTGCTTCAAAATCAACAGTTGCATCCACAGTAATGGTGGGAACCTTCTTTGTGATCTTCTTGTAGGTATTCAAATAATATGAATACGATCCTTCTTCACCAACATAGGTGCCGGTGTTTCCGGTTCCGGTATTGGGTGCTGCAAAAACATTGCCTGCAAACAAGGTGCAGAACATAAGTATTGCAAGGCCAATACTGCAAACCTTCTTAAACATACAACCACTCTCCTTAAATGAACATTGCTTGTGCTTATTATTTACCGGATCTTGTGAACCAGCCTTTAACAGCTGCCAGCACAATTACCGCTGTAATAAGTATGACTATCAATACTGCGAAGATCACCCATGCCCATTCAAGCTTATCTGTCTTTTCAGGGTTGGTATCAACGCTGCCGCTCGGGCCAAAGGGATCTTCCTGTGTGTTATCCCCAATAGAGCCCGGATCGGAATTAACAGGATCATCGCCCGACACGGTGGGAATCTGGGAAGCATTGGGATCAACATCACCCAGACCTCCGTTGCCCTCTGCATCGCCTGCTATATTCTGATCATTTTCATCCACCTGGGGGGGATTCACAGGCTTGGAGATATCTTCCTGGTCTTCCTGAGCCTGTTTAACCTGAAGGAAACTCTTTATCACGGGAATGCCGTTCTGCATCTTCCAGGTAGTGCCAAAATTAAAATCGGTGAACGTGGACTGATTAGCGGCTTGTGTTGCAGTGATACCTGTAAAGCCATCACCGCTTGCTGCTTCATCGGCCAGATAATAGGAATTGATAATGGTGCCGCTCTTGTTCTGGCCCACTACCCTACCTTTAAATTCATAGGTGTTGGCTCTGGCAGAAACGATACCGGAGTTGAAGGCCTTGTTGAGCGAGCCGCTGAGCCTGCCCACCAAACCGCCTGCATAAACGTCGCAAAGGGAATCGGCAACGATTGTGCCTACATTATATACATCTGTAACAGAAAGCTCGGAAGTCTTAACAGCATCTGCACTGCCGCAAATACCGCCGGCAAATACATCGGATCTTCCCTTAGCGTTGAGAGAACCGGTGTTGCCGCAGCTGTAGATCTTGGAGGAGCAGGAGCCAACAATACCACCGATGCTGATTGCTGCACTATCGCCAACATTGATTTTAGCCTTATTGAGGCAATTTTCAATGCTTCCGCTATACATACCACCCGCAATACCGCCGGCTGCTACCTGAACCTTAATGCCGGTGATATTGATTTCACCTGATGCAATACAGTTTTTAATATTCTGCTTGCTTGTTGCGCCGCATATTACACCCGCATAGGCATAATTGCCACCGGAAACGTTTATCTTGGTATCCTCCACGTTAACGTTGGAGATAGAACCGAGATTGTAGCCAAAGAGGCCTGCAAAATAGGTGGTGCCACCCGATGCATTAATCTGTAGGCCCTTGATTGTGTAGCCGTTGCCATCGAAAACGCCCTTGAAGCCATTGCTTCCGCTGGAACCAATGGGCTCCCAGCCCTTGCCATTGTTATAAAAGGCACCGCCGGGGGCAAAATCGGCTTCGGTAAACACAATATCGTTGCCCAAATAGTATTTAGCGCTGAGCGAATTGCGAATGTTGTTGAGCTGTTCTTTGGTGGTGATGCAATTGTAGCCCGTAAAATCATCTGCCATCGCCATAGGAAGAACCATCGCCATCAGAGCAACTGTCATAAGCACTGCAAAAATCTTTTTAAGCATAAAATCGCCCTCCTGATTGAATTAAGAGAAGGAAGCAACAGCAATATTATTGCTGTAGTAAGTAGTTTCAACGCCGTTGGCATCAGCCACTATCATATAGGCTCTGCCGCTTCTCTCGGCGGTTTTAGGAACATTTGTGAGTGTAACCATAAACTGGCTGTTGGCGTAGGCGGCGTTAACCTTCTGCTTTACAACCTTGAAATCGGCAGAACCGATAACAAAGGATTCGGGTGTGGTGCTGACATCGCCCGCTGCAAGGATCATACCTGCCTCTACAAATGTGTAGCCTTCGGGAACAAAGGAGCTACCCACAATGCTGAACTTATAATTATAGGTAGAGACATCAGTCAGTATAGGCTCTGCATGGATATATACCTGAGGCTGAGGTGCGCTTTCAGCACCATAAACCGCCTTAAGCTCTACATTGCCCACTGCTAAGAAGGAATATGTTGAGGAATCGGAGACCACAGTGTCGCCTATCATCCAATAGGAGAAGTTGTCTCCCGTGGCCGTTACCTTAACTCTGTCTTCAAAGTTGAGATAATTCTGACCGCTGGGATATTCCACAATTTCACCCTCGGCACCTACATTATATATATACGCACCGTCCTTCTCGTAAAAGGGTTCAATTTCGGAGTTCTGTGTGATGGGGATATTCACCAGTCCGCTCCAGCCTGTAACAGCATAACCTGTTCGCTGGGGCTCCGTGGGAAGCTGGACTTCATCCAGCACCTCGCCATCGGAAACGAATCTCACGGCAACAACCTTGCCTGTGCAATCGGTGAAATCCACAACAAATATATTATTAGGGAATGCATCTGCCAATTTCTTGGGGCGAATAATGCCGCCATCTGCAACCCACTTATTATTGAAATCAAGATCGGCATAAACCGAAGCATCGGAATAATCGGATGTGGTGAGAGCAACAGCTGAGCCGCTACCCTCGCTTACTGCTGCCGGAGCAGTATCTTTAATATAGTAGCACTGAGTAACGCTACCGGTTGTCTTACCGGCAATACCGCCGGGATATTCATAGGTGTTGGCAACAACCTTTACAACACCCGCATTATAGCAATCGGATACTGTGGAACTCTGATTACGGCCAAACATACCGCCGCCATAACCATCGCATTTAGAAGAAGCTTTAACACTACCGATATTGAAGCAGTTGGTAGCGCCCTTGCCATTACCGGCGATGCCGCCGGCATAAACATCACCTCGGCCAACGCCCTGGATAAAACCCGTGTTGGCGCATTCGGTGATAGCTATTGCAGAAGTGCCTGCAATACCGCCAACGTTTACATCCGAGCCCTCGACCGAAACATCAACTCTGTTTTCGCATCCGCTGATAGTTCCTGTGTAGGCGCCGCCTACCACACCGCCAACGGAACTGGAAATTGTGCCGCCTGCCACGTTAATGGAGCCGGTAACCAAGCAGTCGTTTATTTTGCCCTTGCTGAAAGCACCAACTATACCTCCCACGTAGGCATACTTGATGCCGCTGACGCTAATATCCACGTTTTCCATCGTGAGATTCTTGACCGTGCCTTGGCTATAGCCAAAAAGGCCGCCGAAGAAGGTGCCGTTTGTATTAACATTAATCTTAAGGCCCGAAATCTTATGGCCGTTACCATCGAAAACGCCCTTAAAGGATTTGGAGGCGTTTTCTCCCAAAGGAAGCCAGCCGGAGCCTTCGTTGTAGAAGGCTCCGCCGGGCATAAAATCTTCTTCGGAGAAAACTATATCCTGTGTAAGGTAATACGAGCCGCTGAGATCGTTAGCCACATCGCGCAGTTCTTCCTTGGAAGAAATGGCAGTATAGCCGGCAAAACTCTCAGCTGAGACATAAAATCCCATTGTGAGCGCCACACAAAGAATGCAGGCAATGATGATTTTTATTGTCTTCACAAATATTCCCCCTGTCTTATTTTCCGAACATCCGATTAAGAGAAAAGATCATCGTCGTCTATTTCACCGTCGTCGGGTATTCTGCTGGGATCGGAAAGAAAATCTTCCATGCAAAGGAACTTTTCTATTTCGATAATAGGGGTCTCGTATTTCCTCTTCATATTGCTCTCTCTCTTTCAAAAATTATTTATTAGATCTGATCAATACAAGCCTGAACCAGCTCAGAAAGGCTGCCGGTTGCAAGGCAGATATACTTATCGGTACCGCCGTAGTAGAGCCTGATCTGATCCTTATCGTAGTCGGCGATGCAACCGCAAGCGAAGCAGGTGTTATCGCTATTTCCGTGGAGCTCATACTGCTCTTCGGGGCCTAAGATATAGCTATTTGTTTTGCCGATAACCTTCCAGGGCTCCTCGAGATCAAGAAGGATAGCGCCCAGATAATACTGATCGCCGCCTGCAGGATCGAAAACGCCGTGAACGATTGTAAGCCAACCCTTATCAGTCTTGATAGGAGGTGTGGGGCCCATCTTCTGGCTGTTCCAGAAACGGTAGCCGTGAGCAATAACAGGCTTAAACTCGCCCCAATGGACAAGATCCTCAGAAGCAGAGATCCAAATATCACCGGCTGCTGTGGGAGTGGAGGGACGATCCAGCTTGTAGTACTTACCACCGATCTTCTCGGGGAAGAGAGAAGCGCCGCGGTTAGCGGGAGCGGTGATAGCAGTTACGGGAGTGTAGGTCTCGAAATCCTTGGTATAGCCCAGGAAGCCGAGGGGTGTGCCGTAGCCGTGAACCATAACGGGTGTGATCATGTAGTATGTATCATCGATCTTGGTGGTACGGTTATCAATGAAATGATGGAACAATTCGTTGGGGTAAACGGTATCGTCCAGCTTGATGAAATCTTCATCGGAAAGAGTAAAGTGGATGCCATCCTTACTGCGGGCTATTCTTGTCTGGCCCACGTCGCGGCCGTAGCCACGGGTAGCAGCATGATCTACAACCGAGATGAGAAGGATTGTCTCATCACCGTACATTACGGGGGAGGGGTTGTAAAGCTGGGCTACGCCGGGGAAATCCGCTACGTCAAGAATGGGGTTGCCTTCGTACCTTTTGAAGATTTTTGTTGCGTCTCTTTTAGGTGCCATTTTTCATTCTCCTTTACGGGTTGTTATATGCCTTTTCGGACCATTTAGGCTATGTGTCCAACTTAAAAGCATATTTACTAGTAGATTATATTACAAAATAGCCAATAAGTCAACTTGTTTTTTAGTGTTTTTTTATAACTTTTTATGCATTTTAACCATCATTTTGGGCTGTTTTTTGTGAAAAGCCATTATACTTTTCCAAAAATTCCCGAATTTTGCCAAAAAAGGCACAACATTGCCGAAAATATAACTTGATTGACAACCCTTCCCTGCCGATGTTATGATAAAAGCACAACGCTACGAGGTGATTTTATGAGCAAAAAACTAAGCAAAAATTTTTGGGCCGCTCTGGTTATCTTCAGCCTTACAGGGCAGATAGCCTGGGTAGTGGAGAACATGTATTTTAACGTCTTCATCTACAAGATGTTCAACGCCGATGCTTCGGCCATTTCGCTTATGGTGGCCGCAAGCTCCGTGGCCGCCACTCTCACAACACTCATAATCGGTGCTCTATCGGATAAGCTGGGCAGGCGAAAGGTTTTTATCTGCGGCGGTTATATCCTTTGGGGTCTTTCCGTGTGGAGTTTCTCATTGCTTCGCGCAGAAGTGATAAACTCTTTGTTCCCCCTCGCAGTTTCGGCCGCAGCCATAGGTGTCTCACTCACCATTATCCTGGACTGCATTATGACCTTTTTCGGCTCTGCGGCCAACGATGCCTGCTTTAATGCATGGCTTACCGATTCAACCGACAGCACCAACCGCGGCGCCGCGGAGGGAATCAATGCAATGATGCCTCTTGTGGCAATGCTGGCGGTATTCGGCGGATTTATGTCCTTTGATCTGAATAAATCAGAATCCTGGGTAACCATCTTCACAATCATCGGTATTGCTGTCACAGCAATCGGCATTCTTGGCTTCTTTCTCATCAAGGAGCCTGCTATCGACACCAGCCAAAACTCCCATTATTTCAAGAATATCCTTTATGGTTTCAGGCCTTCGGTGATCAAGACCAATATGCCGCTTTATATCTGCCTTGCCGCATTTGCCGTTTTCGGAATCTCTATCCAGATTTTTATGCCCTATCTCATCCTCTACTACAACGTCTCCCTTGGCATGGACGACTACGTGCTCATAATGGCTCCTGCCATAGTTGTGGCCGCCGCATTTTCCGCTATCTACGGCAAATTCTATGATAAAAAAGGCTTTGCAGCCGCATGTACACCGTCTGTCTTGTTGCTCTTGGGCGGATACGTGTTGCTCTTCTTTTTCAAAACCACCATCCCTGTGTTTATTGGTTCGCTTCTGCTTATGTGCGGCTATCTGGCCAGCACAGCTATGTTTGGTGCTGTTATTCGAGATAATACCCCTGCCAACCGTGCGGGTATGTTCCAGGGGCTTAGAATAGTGGCACAGGTGCTTATTCCAGGAATTATCGGCCCCGGCATCGGTGCAAAAGTGCTGGCCAACGCCGAAAAAATTCTTAACGACGACGGCACCTATTCTTTCAAGCCAAATGAGAACATTTTTCTGGCCGCCGGAATAGTGGGAATTCTGCTGCTTATTTTCCTGTTCGCGGTAGTTTATCCCAAGCTTAAAAAGGAGGCTAAAAAGAATGAGCAGATCTAACACTCTCCACCTGCTCACTCCACGCGGGAAAGAGCTTGGTGATATCCCCTGGAACACCTATCCCCGCCCCCAGATGGTGCGAGATTCCTTTCTTTGCCTTAATGGCCTTTGGGATTTTGCCGCTTCGGAAAAGTGCCCCGAGATTTTTAACCAAAAGATACTCGTCCCCTTTGCACCGCAATCGCTTTTATCCGGCATCTGCAGCACATTTTCCGGCAAAGAAACTCTTTTCTACAGCCGAAAATTCACCCTGCCCGAGGGATTCAAAAAAGATAAAATCCTGCTTCACATCGGGGCTTGCGATCAGGAGTGCAGAGTGTTTGTGAACGGCAACTTCGCCGGTGAGCACAAAGGCGGATATAATTCCTTTTGTTTGGATATCACAAGCCACATTATAAGCGGTGAAAACCACCTTCTGATAGAGGCTATGGATGATCCGAAATCCACCCTTTACCCCTACGGAAAACAGTGTGAAAAGCGAGGTGGAATGTGGTACACCCCCGTTGCCGGAATATGGCAAAGCGTGTGGCTGGAAAGCGTGCCCGAAAGCTATATCAAATCGCTCAAAATCACCACCAAAGGCAACCAAGTTTCCATCCGTTTCTTCGGCGTGGAAAGCGGTGAAATTATTGTGGAAAAGCCCGACGGAATTCTGCAAAAAAGCATCGAAAACTCCCAGGCTGATTTTGAGATTCCAAACCCGCGAATGTGGAGCCCCGAGAGCCCTTATCTTTATAAATTCAGAGCTGTTTGCGGTGAGGATAACATTAGCTCTTATTTCGCATTAAGAGATCTGGAAATCTCCGAAGTTGGCGGTGTCCCGCGCCTGCTACTCAACGGCAAGCCCTACTATTTCCACGGCCTTTTGGATCAGGGATATTTCAGCGACGGCATCTACACTCCCGCCTCCCCCGAAAGCTACTGCGACGACATATTGGCAATGAAAAATATGGGCTTCAATATGCTCAGAAAGCATATAAAAATTGAGCCTGAACAGTTCTATTATGATTGCGACAGACTTGGCATGGTAGTCTTTCAGGATATGGTGAACAACAGCGATTATTCCTTCCTGCGTGATACCGCCCTGCCCACCGTTGGGCTGAAAAAATTAAACGATAAAAAGCTGCATAAAAATCCTGCCGAAAGAGCCGAATTTGAGCGAAGCATGAAGGCTACCGTGGAGCAGCTTTTCAATCATCCCTGCATCTGCCAATGGACCATATTCAACGAAGGCTGGGGACAGTTTTGCAGCACCGAAATGTATTGCAAACTAAAAGTCATCGATCCCACCCGCTTCATCGATTCCGCATCGGGCTGGTTTGCAGGCGGCGAAAGCGATTTCGAAAGCCCCCACATCTACTTCAAGCCCATTAAAATAAAGCCTTCTTCAAAGCCCGTTTTTCTATCGGAATTCGGCGGATATTCCTGCAAGATAAACGGCCATTGCTTCAACACCGAAAAGGAATTCGGCTACAAGCATTTTGATACACCCGAAGCCTTTGCAAACGGCCTTGAAGCGCTATACACACAGCAGGTAATTCCTGCCCTTGAAAAGGGGCTTTGCGGCAGTGTTTACACCCAGGTTTCGGACGTGGAAGACGAAACCAACGGCCTGCTGACATACGACCGCGCCGTGCAAAAAATATCCACCGAAAAAATGGCGGAGATCTCGGCTAAATTAATAGAAAAATTCCATTCTGTAATATAAAAAACAATCCCCTTTGCACAAGGACTGCAAAGGGGATTTTCTTTGTTTATGGTTGTCCTTATTCAACGTCCGTTTGTCCGCCTGCGGCGCACTGCGTTCAACGCCATCCAAGGTTACATAACTTATTTGTAAAAATTACCATATACATTTAGTATTTCACATTTTCAACAGAGTTTTCAACTATTTCAAAGGGTTTTGCCAAAAAATTACGGTCGATTTTTTGCGTTTTTACACTTTTTTTGATGAATTTTGGGCTTTGTCGGCAATATGTTGTTCACATAATTCTTTTTTGAACATTATTATGGAAAGCAAAATTACAGTTTGTAAACCCCCTTGTATTTAAGCCATTTTTCGAACGTTGTGCGCCACTGAGAAACACAAAAGGCGCCTTTCGGCGCCTTTTATAAACATTCAGATCGTTATATTTTTATCAATTCATTAAGCCTTGCAAGCTCGCCTTCAAAGCATAGGCCAAATCGGTGGTCTTCACTTTTATTGGCGGTGGCAGCAACGCATTCGTACGTGAATTCTGCCGCAATTTTTGCCGCTTTTTCCAGTGGAACACCGTTAAGACAGGCTGCAAATATCACCGAAGCAAAAAGATCTCCCGTGCCGTGAAAATGCCCGCGAATTTTAGGGGTGGAGTGCCTGCAAATTCGGCCGTTTTCACACGCCAAAATTTCTATGCTATCGCCCCCAAAATCAAGGCCTGTAAGCACCACGGAAGCGCCGGTTTTTTCAGCCAATTCCCTGGCCATTTCTGCCGCCTCTTCCCTATCTATATCTGCCGGATCAACATCCGTTTTCAGCAGCATCGCAGCCTCGGTGAGGTTAGGGGTGATCACATGCGCTTTGCAGCAAAGTTGCAACATTTTTTCTGCAAAATCCGCCTGAAAACCTGCATACATTTTGCCGTTATCCGCCATCGCGGGGTCCACAAGGATCAAGGTTTCTTCTATCTTAAATTTATCAATTAAATTGCAAACAATATCCACTTGCTCTCCGTTTGCCAAGTAGCCGCTGCAAATTCCATCAAACAAGGGATTTAAGCGCTCCCAATGGGCAATAATGCCCTGCATTTCCTCGGTGAGCTCTTTGCGAAGCACTTGGCCGAGACCGCCCGTGTGGGCAGAGAGCAGAGCTGTGGGCAGCACCGATGTTTCCACCCCTGCGGCAGAAAGCACGGGCAACGCGATCGTGAGCGCGCACTTGCCAAAGCAAGATATATCCTCTATGGCTACGGCACGTTTAATTTTCTGCATATCAATCTTCTTTCCGTTTGAATATTTTTCCCTTTTCGGCACACACTATTTTCGACACTGATTGGAGGTAGCGAAAATGAACAAAAGCAGTATGAACTTTATTAAGGGCATGGGTGCAGGCGCAATAGCAGGAATGGCTATGGCCGCCGCAGGCGCAATGATGCTTAAGAACAAAAAAGCCTTCGGAAAAAGCGCCAAAAAAGCCGTGAACGCCGTTGGCGATATCGTAGACAGCGTTCAGGAGATGTTTAGATAATAACAAAAATCAGTCGTCATTGCAAGTGGAGTCGGCCAAAGATGTGGCAGACTCCGCTTTTTTTGCTCTGTTTTCTCTTATTTTAGCCACAAAATAGCCGCCAAGCACCACAGCACCGGCGCTGCTGGTATCCACAATAATATCATCCATTGTGTCTCTCAGCGCATCGCGCCCGATAAGCAGGTTGCCGCCCACATCGCGAAACTTTTGCATATTCATTCCAAAAAGTCCATCGCCCAGGTATTCGTATATTTCCCAAAACGTACCTATTGTGACAGCGAAGCAAAGCGCAAAAAGTGCCACAAATATAGGGTTTAACTTCATCTTCACACTCTCAGCTTCGTTGAAGATACTTACCACCGAATATCCCAGCGCGCCAAGCATAGCGCCCGAAAAGGCATGAAGAACAGTATCCCAATTAGGGATAAGATAATAAAAGCTGTGCACCTCGCCGAGATAGATAGCGCAATAAAGAAATATGAAATATAAAAGTTCCATATAATCGGGCACGTCTATTGAAAGTTTCCTTTCCAAAAAGCCGGGAAGCAGCATCACCACAACGCCCAGAAGGCACTGCAGCAGCATAAGCACATAATCGCTGCGAACGGTGGCACTATAGGCCGAATCCGGCACCGTGAGAAGTCTGGCTATCACGTAGGCAATCGAGCCCAACAGCGTTATCATCACCACAATGCCCACTATTTTCTTGATTTTTGTGAATTTATCTGTTTTCATACACTCACCCTATAATAATATACCGCATTTTTATATGCGTTTTATTTCTAAATTATTACGAGTATTGAAATATTCTATAATAAATGATAGAATACATAAGAAGTTTTCTTTTGGGAGAAAAATATGTACAATCTTGCAGATATTAACACCATTAAAAAAATAATAAGCAAACACGGTTTCAGCTTCAAGAAATCTATGGGTCAGAATTTCCTTACCGACGAAGGCGTTTGCCCTGCTATGGCCGACTACTGTGAAGGCCGCAACGTGTTGGAAATAGGCCCCGGTATCGGCGTGCTCACGGTGCAGTTGGCTGCCAGAGCCAAAAAAGTGGTTTCGGTGGAGCTGGATAAGTCTTTGGAAAAAATATTGGCCGACACCCTTTCCCACACCAACAACACCACCGTTGTTTACGGGGATGTGATGAAACTCGATCTGAAAGCCCTGCTTAAGGAGCATTTTGGAGATGAGCCTGTAGCCGTATGTGCCAATCTGCCCTACAATATCACCTCCCCCGTGGTGATGATGCTCTTAGAGGGAGATTATAATATAGACCGAATGGTGCTAATGGTGCAAAAAGAAGCCGCCGAGCGCATTTGTGCTCCCGTGGGTTCCCGCCAGGCCGGTGCGATCACCGTTGCCGTTGCTATGCAGACCAGCCGTGAGCTGCTTTTCGAAGTGGGACGTGAATGCTACGTGCCTCAGCCCAACGTAGATAGCGCCGTGATGCTGTTGGATAGATTGGAACACCCGCCGATTGCTCCAAAAAGTATGGAAAGATTTTGCGCTGTTGTTAAGGCCGGCTTTGCCCAAAGGCGCAAGACATTGCGCAACTCCCTTTCTTCTATTGCAGATAAGCAAAGCATAGAGTGTGCACTGAACACGGCAGGTGTATCCCCCACCGCTCGCATAGAAGAGCTTTCCCTTGAGCAGATCGCGAATATTTCCGACAATTTATAATATTAAGCTATATTGCAATAAATAACAAAAGCGGCACAGGAAACCTGTGCCGCTTAATTTCTTTGCGATTAATAATTCTCTTTGCGAACCTCGAAGAATGCCTGGGGATGAGCGCAAACGGGGCAGATCTGGGGAGCCTTCTTGCCGATCACAAGATGTCCGCAGTTGCGGCATTCCCACATGATCTCTTCGCTCTTCTCAAACACCTTCTGCATCTCAACGTTGTTGAGCAGAGCAAGATATCTCTCTTCGTGAGATTTCTCGATCTTAGCTACCATACGGAATTTAGCGGCGATGGCTGTGAAGCCCTCTTCCTCTCCTTCCTTTGCAAAGGTGGCGTACATATCAGTCCACTCATAGTTCTCGCCTTCTGCAGCAGCCTTAAGGTTCTCGGCGGTAGTTCCCAGCTCGCCCAGCTCCTTAAACCACATTTTTGCGTGTTCCTTTTCGTTTTCTGCTGTCTTCAAAAAGATTTCTGCGATCTGCTCATAGCCTTCCTTTTTGGCCACGGAAGCAAAATATGTGTACTTATTTCTTGCCTGAGATTCGCCTGCAAATGCGGCGGCAAGATTTGCTGCGGTTTTTGTGCCTTTAAGTTCTTTTGCCATTGTTATATTCTCCTTTAGTTGTTTATTTTTATTTGTTGAAAGCCGTCGGACTATCTGAGTTCATACTACCACAAAAACCGCTGATTTTCAACAATTTTTTCATTTCATAAGTTTAATTCCCGGGGATATAGCGCTTATTTCAGCCTTTTCCACCGTGCCGCCGAATTCACCGTCTAATGTCCAGGAAACGGCATCCGAGCTGGTGAACACAGCTTTACGCACCTGCATTCTATAGATCATCGGAGATTTTTCGGCTCCCTGCAGCAGGCTTAGGGCTGCTTCCTGAGTTTCGCCGAAGTTCTTGGGGTTCTTCACAAGAGTGAGCTCCAGCAAGCCGTCGCCCGTATCAATATTCCCCTTCGGGAAAAATTTGAAACCGCCAACCGAAACGGTGTTGGATACCATTCCGTAGATGAATTCATCCTTTATCACGGCCGAATCGGTTTTTATCTCTATCAGCACGGGTTTGAGTGTGGGAATTCGCTTAACTCCCTCAAAAATATATGCCATCTTGCCGAAATTGGCCTTAGCCTTTTGGGGTGTGAGATATGAAACATCCGAAAAAGCGCCGAACGCCGCCACGTAGGTGAAAATCCTATCGTTAAATCGACCCAGATCACATTCTGTGCCTTCTCCGGAAACAATAGCCTTTGCGACTTTGTTCATTTCTCTGGAAAGATTATGGGTGGCGGCAAAATCGTTCATGGTGCCTGTGGGAATATATCCCAAGGGCACTTTTCCACCCGAAGCGATTATCCCGTTAACAGTCTCATTAAGGGTGCCATCGCCTCCGCAGCAAACCACCATATCGTAGTCTTTCGCCTTTTGGGCAACTTTTTCCATGATCTCACCCATTCTCTGGGAAATAAGCATGGTAGTCTCCCACCCGGCTTTGGCAAAAACATCCAATATTTCTAAGAGGCAATTGCGTATATCACTCTTACCTGCCTTGGGATTCACCGCAAAGAGCAGTTTCTTTCCCATTAAGGTCATCTCCTATCAATTATACAGAGCCTTAAACTTTTTATTCTTGGAAGCAACAGATACTATCTCTATTGCGCCGCTCTTAAGGTAGGGATAATCACCCATGCTCTCAAGCACGGATGCAAACAGCTCCTTATCATCAAAGAAGGCACCGCCGAAGAAAAGAGACATAATAAGGTCTGCCACCTGCCTATCTCCTTCGCAATAAAACTCGTTAAGCATGGCCAGCATTTTATCCAACTGCTTCTTATTATTGCCGGAAGCCACTTCTTTAAACTTCTCTCGAGCACGAAGCCCATAAAAATCAATAGGCATAAAGCTGCCGTATTCGCTCACATTGGCCTTATAGTCCTCCTTAAACTGGGGATAAATAGCCAGGAAGCGCTGGGTGAACTGCTCCATACTAAGAGCGCCATCCTTCTTAACGGCCTTTATGGGCAGGGAAACATCGGCTCCCACGGCAGGCCTTTCCTTGGCAATGCCCAGCTTCTTGCGAATACAATCCGCAAAATCTTCACCGATAGTCTCAGCATCCTTCTTGCGGTGTGTTTCATCAAACAACCAAACAGAAAGTTTGCTCTCGCTTTCGGTTTCGCCGTCCGATTCCTTGCAAAAAAGAGCAAAAGTCTTGGAAGTCTCATCATAGTTTATGCAAAAGATCATATTATCTTTCTTGAAGCAGCCGTCCTTTTCCTCAAAGCCCAAAGGTTCTGCAAATTCGCGAACTTTGGCCGCTACAACTTCAAAAATCATATCATCCATAGTGAAATTCCTTTCAAATATGTTTATTCTATGGTATCTTACCACATTTTCCGCAGAAAAAAAAGGCAAAACTGTAAATTTTTCAAAAATTTCTCTTTATTATTTCGACAAAATGGTTTATTATATTATTGTAATTAACAAAGAGGTGAATTTTATGGCAAACAAGATCAAAATAGTTGTCGGTGGCGTAGACTACATCGTTTATTCAGACGACAACGAAGAATATCTTCGCGCACTGGGCGATGAACTTGGCCGCAAGATGGATCTTCTTGCTGCTTCCAAGCCCTTCCTTTCCACCACAATGGTTGCGGTGATGACTGCTCTGGACTATATGGATCAGTCCAAAAAGCTGGCCGCAGAAATCGATAAGCTAAAGGTGCAGATCAAGGATCGCTCCGAGGATTCGGCTTCTGCCAGAATCGATGCCGAAGAGGCTCGCCGCGAAATCGAAAGGCTGAGCCGCGAAAACAGCAATCTGAGAGCAAAGCTTATAAAGTAAAATAAAAACCTGCCGAACGGCAGGTTTTTTATTTTATCTTCTTGCAACTCCGGTTTCCCTTGCTGCCTTGGCAACCGCCTCAGCCACCTTGGCACCAACGCTTCGGTCGGTAGCCTTGGGGATAATAATTCCGTTAGCTAAATCTTCTTCGCTCACCATATCGGCCAATGCTTTGGCAGCGGCAAGCTTCATTTCGTTGTTGATATCCTTGGCGCGCACTTCCATAGCGCCACGGAACACTCCCGGAAAAACAAGCACGTTGTTTATCTGATTGGCAAAATCACTGCGGCCCGTGGCCACGATTCTTGCACCGCCCTTGATAGCCTCCTCGGGCATGATTTCGGGAGTGGGGTTAGCGCAGGCAAAAACTATCGGATCTTTAGCCATAGTGGCTATATCCTCTGCCTTAAGCAGATTCGGAGCCGATACGCCTATAAACACATCTGCACCAGGAAGCACGTCCTTAAGTGTTCCCTTTTTCTTTTCGGGGTTAGTGGTCTTAGCAAGATACTCGCGCATCGGATTGCCCTTGTGATCATCTCCGTCCCAAATCACGCCATCCTTA
>JAZRGE010000127.1:0-20153 GCA_045644025.1 Acutalibacteraceae bacterium
CTGCAACGACTTCGGTGCAGGCGGTGTTTCCGTTGCCATCGGCGAATTGGCTGACGGTCTTGTGATTGATTTGAACGCTGTTCCCAAAAAGTATGAAGGCTTGGACGGCACTGAACTTGCCATCAGCGAATCTCAGGAGAGAATGGCTGTTGTTATCGAGAAAGAAAACGTGGATGCATTCTTAAGGCTGGCCGCAAGTGAAAACCTGCAGGCATGCCCCGTGGCTGTTGTTCAGGCAGAACCCAGATTGGTTATGAACTGGAACGGCAAGAAGATTGTAGATATCAGCCGCGAGTTCCTTAATTCCAACGGTGCCGATAAGCACATCTCCATTGCCCCTGCCGCCTCGGCAAACGTGGGCAAGAAGGTGAGCGGCGGCTTCGTGGAAAATTATAAGAAGATCGCATCCGATCTTAATATCTGCTCCAAGCGCGGCCTTTCCGAGCGCTTCGATTCCACTATCGGCGCCGGCACGGTGCTTATGCCCTTCGGCGGTAAGAATCAGCTTACTCCCATCCAGGCTATGGTGCAGAAGGTATCGGTGGAAAAGAAACATACCGATACAGTTTCCTTTATGTCTTGGGGCTACAACCCCTTCATCACCGAACAGAGCCCTTATCACGGCGCTTATTATGCTGTTGTGGAATCGGTTTGTAAGCTGATCGCCAGCGGCGCTTCCTTCGAAGATGTTTATCTCACCTTCCAGGAATATTTTGAGCGCCCCGGCAAGGATGCTAAGCGCTGGGGCAAGCCCCTGGCTGCTCTCCTTGGCGCCTTTAAGGCTCAGAAGGAGTTGGGCATCGGCTCAATCGGCGGTAAGGATTCTATGAGCGGAAGCTTTGAGGATCTTGATGTTCCGCCCACATTGGTTTCCTTCGCTGTAACAACCGGTAAGGTTGCCGATGTTGTTTCCCCCGAATTCAAGAAGGCCGGCAACAAGGTTGCTCACTTCACCTGCGAGAAGGATGAAAATGGTCTGCCTAAGACCGATGCTCTTATCGCTCTCTTCAGCAAAATCACCGAGCTCTGCCGCAGCGGCAAGGCTGTTGCCTGCTACACTCCCGGCTTGGGCGGTGTGGGCGAAGCCGTGATGAAGATGGCCTTCGGCAACGGTTTCGGCTTTAAGTTTGCTGATAAGATGTGCCCCAATTGCATCTTTGGCTATAACTACGCATCCTTTGTTGTGGAGCTTAGCGATGCCGATGGTGTGGATGCCGAGAATATTATCGGTGAAGTCACAAACGATGGCAAATTCACTCTCGGCGCAGAAGCCATTAGCACAAACGAGCTGCTCGGAATCTATGAAGATAAGCTGGAGAGCGTGTACAGCTGCAATATTCAGCAGGGCGAAAAGGAGATCCCCAATTTCGAATTTAAGGCCACCGAATGGTCTGCTCCTGCAATTAAGTGTGCAAAGCCCAAAGTGCTTATTCCCGCCTTCCCCGGCACCAACTGCGAAATGGATTCTGCCAAGGCTGTTTCCGATGCAGGCGCCGAAGCCGAAGTGGTGGTTATCAACAACTTGACCGCCGCAGGCATTCAGGGAAGCGTGGATGCCTTTGCAAAGAAGCTTAAAGATGCTCAGATGGTATTCATCCCCGGCGGTTTCTCCGGCGGCGATGAGCCCGATGGCTCCGCTAAGTTTATCACTGCTTTCTTCCGTGCTGCTGCCGTTAAAGAAGGCGTGACCGACCTTTTGGAGAAGCGCGATGGTCTTATGTGCGGTATTTGTAACGGCTTCCAGGCTCTTATCAAGCTTGGCCTTGTGCCTTATGGCAAGATCATCGATACAGATGAGACCTGCCCCACCCTTACATTTAATACTATTGCCCGCCACCAGTCCAGAATCGTGCGCACACGCATCGCTTCCAATAAATCTCCCTGGTTGGCACTCACCAACGTGGGCGATATCTATAGCGTGCCGATCTCTCACGGCGAAGGTCGCTTCCTTGCCGATGAGGAGCTTATAAAGAAGCTGGCTGCCAACGGCCAGATCGCCACACAGTATGTGGATTTGGCCGGCAACGCTACCGCCGACGTTCACTTCAATCCCAACGATTCCATGTTTGCTATTGAGGGTATCACTTCTCCCGATGGCCGTGTGTTTGGTAAGATGGGCCATAGTGAGCGTATCGGAGCAGGCCTTTATAAGAATGTTCCCGGCGAATACGATATAAAGATGTTCCAATCTGCCGTTAAGTACTTTAAGTAATAAAAAGGAGAGATAGAAATGGCATATAAATCCGATATAGAGATAGCTCAGAGCTGCGAAATGCGCCATATAGACGAAATTGCCGCCACCGCTCACGTGGACCAGAAATATCTGGAGCACTACGGCCGCTACAAAGCAAAGGTGGATCTTTCCTTACTTAAGGAAAGCACTAAGGCCGATGGCAAACTGATACTTGTTACCGCTATCACACCCACCCCTGCAGGCGAGGGTAAGACTACCACCACCATCGGCTTGGCCGATGGCCTGCGCCGCATCGGCAAGGATGTTACCGTGGCTCTGCGTGAGCCCTCCCTTGGTCCCGTTTTCGGTGTTAAGGGTGGTGCTGCAGGCGGCGGCTATGCCCAGGTTGTTCCTATGGAAGATATTAACCTGCACTTCACCGGCGATTTCCACGCTATCGGTGCCGCCAACAATCTGCTGGCCGCCATGCTGGATAATCACATTCAGCAGGGCAACGCTTTGGGAATCGACGTGAGAAAGATCACCTGGAAGCGCTGTGTGGATATGAATGATCGCCAGCTCCGCTTTGTTGTGGATGGTATGGGCGGAAAGGCCAACGGCGTGCCCCGTGAGGATGGATTCGATATCACCGTGGCTTCCGAGATTATGGCTGTGCTTTGCCTTTCTTCTTCTATCACCGATCTTAAGGAAAGACTTTCCCGCATTATTGTGGGCTACACCTATGATGATAAACCTGTCACTTGCGGCCAGCTTAAGGCAGCAGGCGCCATGACAGCCCTCCTCAAGGATGCTCTTAAGCCCAATCTGGTGCAGACTTTGGAAGGGACACCTGCTTTTGTTCACGGCGGCCCCTTCGCCAACATTGCCCACGGCTGCAACTCCGTGATGGCCACCCGTATGGCTCTTAAGATGGGCGACTATGCTGTGACAGAAGCCGGCTTCGGCGCTGATCTGGGTGCAGAAAAGTTCCTGGATATTAAGTGCCGCATGGCAGGGCTCACTCCTGCTGCGGTTGTTGTGGTGGCCACTGTTCGTGCCCTTAAGATGCACGGCGGCCTGCCTAAAACAGAGCTTGCCACCGAAGATCTGGCTGCTCTGGAAAAAGGTATACCCAATCTGCTCCGCCACGTTTCCAATATTAAGAACGTTTATAAGCTGCCTTGTGTTGTGGCAGTTAACAGATTCCCCACCGATACCGATAATGAGATCAACTTTATTATCGAAAAATGCCGCGAACTTGGCGTGAACACTGTGCTTTCTACCGTGTGGGCCGATGGCGGCAAGGGCGGCGAAGAGCTTGCCAAGGAAGTGGTTCGCCTTTGCGAAGAAGAAAAAGGCGATTTCACCTTCTCTTACGAAGACGATTGCTCCATTGCCGAGAAGATCGAGAGCGTTGTAAAGAAGGTCTATGGCGGTGACGGTGTGATCATCACTCCCGCGGCCAAGAAGCAGATAGAAAATCTCGAAGCTCTTGGCTTTGGCAAGGCTCCTGTTTGCATTGCCAAGACTCAGTACAGCTTTTCTGATGATCCCACAAAGCTTGGTGCTCCCGAGGGCTTCAAGGTCACCGTGCGCAACGTGAAGATCTCCGCAGGCGCAGGTTTTGTAGTGGTTCTCACCGGCGATATTCTCACAATGCCCGGCCTGCCTAAGGTTCCCGCGGCCGAGAAGATCGATGTGGATGAAAACGGCAAGATAATCGGCTTGTTCTAAGCAATATTCAGAAGCGCTCTTCGATAAGAAGGGCGCTTTTTGTCGCTAAAAAAAGAATAGGGAAAACAGGGGAGTGGCATTGCACAAAATGCCACTCTTCTTTTTGGCAAAATGCACAAAAATTTTTCCAGTTTATAATATGTTATTGACAATTAAAGCTTATAGTTTTACAATGTAAATGTATAAAAATCGGTATAGGTGTACCTATCCGAGTAATATGAAAGGAATAGAAACTATGAGCAAGAAACTTTTATCAGTTCTGCTGGCAGTGTTGGTTGTAGCTATGGCTCTTCCTATCGGTCTCGTTCTGGCCGAAGATCCCACCTACACTATCACTATCGTTGATGAAAAAATGATCAACGGTTTCCCTGCCACAGACGACAAGGACAACTCCCCCGGTATGTCTGCTGAGGATGGTGTTAAGTATTATGCACATACTGGAACCTCCAACACAGTAGAGTATGCCGAAGGCGTTGATGGCGTTAAGATCGTTGGCAACGGTGGATATGGCGCTATTGATTTCAGATTAAAGGATACATCCTTTGAAGGTGCTAATATGCTTTCCTTCTATATGGATGCTACTGCTGCTAACGGCGAAGGTGCAGATCATGTATTCTATGCACGCCCCAGTTTTAACTATGCTTCCAGCAAATTCGATACAGATGTGGATGAAGACGGAGTAAAAGAAAAGCATGATGTAGCTCGCTACTTCGCTTCCGGCCATTCCTACTACTTCCTGGAAGATGGTGCTACCGAGGCTATCAAGATCGATGTAGCACAGAATGCGTCCGTTTGGGACGTTAGCATCAAGCTTTTTGCCGGCAAGAAAGGCACCTACTTCTTCCCCGAAGAGTGCTTTGCTGATTATGGTAGCGAAGTAACCGGCAACGTTGCTCCCAACAATGTTGTGCTTCCTGATGATGCTTGGACTTCTTTTGGCGATGAGCATCTAACTAGTTCCGCTAACGCTTGGGTTATGGATAAGAATAATTATGGCAATGCTAATTTCTCTCTCCAGCAGTTCTGGATCCCCAACGGCGATGTTATCATCATTGATGATATCAAGTACGTTCAGGGCACTATCACCGAGAACGTTCCCGCTGGCCCTGTTGAGAACCCCAATGTTCCCAGCGTAGGCAGCGAAGACGAGACTGTTGAAGGCGCTAACGACGGTAAGATCACCGGCGTGGATGCCACAATGGAATATCGCGCAGAGGCCGATGCTGATTACACCGCTATCACAGGCGTTGAGATCACAGGCCTTGCTCCCGGCAAATACTACGTTCGCTATGCTGCAACTGCAGAGTTCCTTGCTTCTGCTGATGCAGAGGTTGTTATCGCTGCAGGCGCACCCGCAGGCGGCGAAGGCGGCGAAGAGGAAGAGCCCGTTGAAGCTCCTACCTATAATAAAGAAGTGGCCGGCGAGAATTTCGATGCCTTTGTTCCCAATATGAACTGGGATCCCGTTTGGGGCCACAACTTCTCCATCTATTCCAACAACCCCGGCGGCGCTACTAATGCAAATGAAGTTGCTATCACCGATGGCCGCTTCACCATCACTCCCAATGCCACCGCTCTTGATGGCATGCGTTTCACCACCGACATTTATAATGTAGGCGGCAACTGGGATGCAAAATACGAGGCATTCGCTTTTGATCTGGATACCACAGGTCTTGCAGATAACCTTACCCTTAGAATGAAGTTCTTCGGCCGCAACTACGTTCCTTTCGAAACCGAGCGCGGCGATATCGTAACAGTTCAGTTCAATGTTGCTGCCAACGATATCTACTATGTTGCTGAAGACGGCACTGCAACCAAGGCTTCCTTTGTTTCTAAGGAAGATGAAGCAGTTAGGGATTATCAGTGGGATATCCCCAATGGCTTTAAGGGCACAGTTATTATTCCCAAGAATGCAATTGTTCCTGAAGTAGCAGGCAACAGCATCGACGACGAATTTACTGCTCTTGGCTTCCAGTTTGAGTTCCTCAATTGGAGAGCAGCCGACAACGGCGAATCCGTTTCTGTTGACAACTTCAAGTATCTCTATAATGTTGATCCCAACGCTGCAGTCGCTCTTAACGACTACACCATCGAGCTTGAAAAAGATTCCTACACCTACGATGGCACCGCTAAGACTCCCGCTGTTGTGATTAAGGATGCAGAAGGCAATGTGATCGATGCTTCCGAATACGTGGTTTCCTACGAAGGCAACATCGAGATCGGCACTGCTCTCGTTGTTATCACCGATGCTGAAGGCGGCAATTATATTGTAGCCGATGGCATGAAGGAATTTGCTATCACTCCCGTTGCTCTTGGCGATCTCACCATTGAGCTTGAGGAGACCGAGTACGACTACGATGGCACCGCTAAGGAGCCCACCGTTGTGGTTAAGGATGCCGAAGGCAATGTTGTTGATGAGTATGAGTACGTTGTAACCTATACCAACAATGTTAACGCAGGCACCGCTACTGTTACCATCACCGATGCTGAAGGCGGCATCTACACTGTAGAGACCACCACAGCTGAGTTCGCCATCAAGGCTGCTGCCAACACCAACACCCCCGCTGCCAACGGCCAGGGTGAGACTGTTCAGGGCAAGGCTGATGGTATCATCACCGGCGTTGATTCCACTATGGAATATCGCGCAGAAGGTGAAACCACCTACACCGCTATCACCGGCACCGAGCTTAAGGGTCTTGCCCCCGGCAAGTACTACATCCGCTATGCCGCTACCGAGAACTATGCAGCTTCTGCTGAATTCGAAGTTGTTATTGCTGCCGGCCAGCCCGGTCCCGAGCCGGATATGGGCGTTCACAGCTACGTGCTTGCAGCACTCCTTCTTATGATTGCTGCTGCCGGCGTTGGCGTTATCTCTCTTAAGAAGAGAGCTATCCAGTAATAGCTAATTTCCCGAAGGCGCTTTGAATTTCAAAGCGCCTTCTTTTTTTATGTTCTGCCGCCGCGGCCCTATTTATGGGGCAGCGACGGCATTTTTGTATATTTTTAACAACAATATATGGAAAAATTCCAAAAAATAAACTACAATATCTTGTGCTTGGGGTATTGACTAATGAGAATATATATGGTATATTAGAAAAGCACCACAAGAGAAAGGTACACTATATATTGATTTTTGAGGCGAAAAAGCTATGAATATCCAGGGATTTCAAAAAATAACCCTGCTGGATTTCCCCGGCAAGGTGGCCTGTATAGTGTTCACGGGTGGCTGCAATCTTCGTTGCCCCTTCTGCCACAACGGCTCGCTTGTGAAGCAGCCCATGGCCAACGGCAATATGGAAGATGAAGTGCTGGAATATCTCCGCCAACGAAAAGGAATAATCGATGGAGTGGTGATCACAGGTGGCGAGCCCTTGCTTCAGCCGGGATTGGCCGATTTTATCGCCAAGGTGAAGCAGTTTGGCCTGCTTGTGAAATTAGATACCAACGGCGCCTTACCCGATAGATTGGCGTCCGTTCTTGCCACAGGTAATATAGATTATGTGGCAATGGATATTAAAAGTTCACCTGCATCCTATGCAAAAGCCACGGGCAGCGATATCGATATCGAAAATTTTCGCCGCAGCGTGGAAATAATAAAGCAGAGCGGAATTGATCACGAGTTTCGCACCACCGCTGTTAAGGGCATTCACAGCACAGAAGATTTTGCCCAGATCGCTCGATGGGTGGGGGATAGGGAAAAATACTTTGTGCAGAAATATGTGGATTCGGGGGATATTCTGGGCGCCGGTTGCGGTGGCTTTGCTCCCGATGAATACGAAGAGATAATGAAAGTTATCAAGGAAATAATCCCTAATGCAATGCTCAGGGGATAAAATATATCAGAAAATAAAAATGGGGAGAAATGAACTATGTATCGCGTAACAAAACGAGACGGTAAAGTAGCAGATTTTGACATTTCCAAGATTTCCGGCGCAATCACCCAGGCTTTTGATGCTTGTGAGCGTCAGTACAATGCGAATATTATCGATTTCCTCGCATTGAAGGTTACCTCCGATTTCGAGCCCAAGATCGAAAACGATCTCGTGGCTGTGGAGGACATTCAGGACAGCGTGGAGACTGTTCTTGTGCAGGCAGGCTATGCAGACGTGGCTAAAGCCTACATTCTGTATCGCCGCCAGAGAGAGAAACTCCGCAACATGAAGAACACCATTCTGGACTACAAGGAGCTTGTAGACCAGTATGTTAAGAACACCGACTGGCGTGTTAAGGAGAATTCTACCGTTACCTATTCTGTGGGCGGTCTTATTCTCAGCAACTCCGGTGCCATCACCGCCAACTATTGGCTCTCCGAGATCTACGACGATGAGATCGGCAAGGCTCACAAGAATGCCGATCTTCACATCCACGATCTTTCTATGCTCACCGGTTATTGTGCAGGTTGGTCGCTGAAGCAGCTTATTGAGGAAGGTTTGGGCGGTGTTCCCGGCAAGATCAAATCTGCTCCTGCCAAGCATCTGGCCACATTGTGCAACCAGATGGTAAACTTCCTTGGTATTATGCAGAATGAATGGGCCGGCGCTCAGGCATTCTCTTCTTTCGATACCTATCTCGCACCTTTCGTGCGCACCGATAACTTGAGCTACGATGCTGTTAAGAAGTGCATTGAGTCTTTTGTTTACGGTGTGAACACTCCCAGCCGTTGGGGCACCCAGGCTCCCTTCAGCAACATCACTCTGGACTGGACTGTTCCTGCCGACTTAGCCGATGAATACGCTATCGTAGGCGGCAAGAGAATGGACTTCACCTACGGTGATTGTAAGAAGGAAATGGATATGGTTAACAAGGCCTTCATCGAGATCATGATCGAAGGCGATGCCGATGGACGTGGCTTCCAGTATCCTATTCCCACCTATTCCATCACCCGTGATTTCGATTGGTCGGATACAGAGAACAACCGTCTGCTCTTTGAGATGACTTCTAAATACGGCACACCCTACTTCTCTAACTATGTGAACAGCGATATGGAGCCTTCCGACGTTCGTTCCATGTGCTGCAGACTGCGTCTCGATCTTCGCGAACTGCGCAAAAAGTCGGGCGGTTTCTTCGGCAGTGGTGAGTCCACCGGTTCTATCGGTGTTGTTACCATCAATATGCCCAGAATTGCCTACCTTGCAACCGATAAGGACGCTTTCTTCAAGAGATTGGATAAGATGATGGATATCGCAGCAAGATCTCTGAACGTGAAGCGTACCATTATCACCAAGTTGTTGGATGAGGGCCTCTATCCCTACACCAAGAGATACCTTGGCACCTTTGCCAACCACTTCTCCACAATCGCTCTTCTGGGTATGAACGAAGCAGGCCTCAACGCCAAGTGGATCCGCAAGGATATGACATCCAAGGAGACTCAGGAGTTCACCAAGGAAGTTCTTAATCATATGAGAGAGCGTCTCTCCGATTATCAGGAGATGTATGGCGATCTTTACAACCTGGAAGCTACTCCCGCTGAGTCCACAGCTTTCCGCCTTGCCAAGCACGATAGAAAGTACTATCCCGATATCATCTGCGCTTCCGACGGCGACACACCCTACTACACCAACAGCTCTCATCTGCCTGTTGGCTACACCGATGATGTGTTCACCGCTCTGGACGTTCAGGATGAACTGCAGACTCTCTACACCTCCGGCACAGTTTTCCATGCCTTCATCGGCGAGAAACTGCCCGGCTGGGAGGCTGCCGCAAATATGGTTCGCAAGATAGCCGAAAACTATCGTCTGCCTTATTATTCCATTTCGCCCACATATTCTGTATGCCGCGAGCATGGATATCTCGCAGGTGAGCAGTTTACCTGCCCCATCTGTGGCAAGGAAGCCGAAGTTTACAGCCGTATCACCGGCTACTATCGCCCTGTTAAGAACTGGAACGATGGTAAATCTCAGGAATATAAGGAGCGCAAAGTTTATAATTTTGCCACCTCCAAGCTCACCCACGGCGCACCCGATGCAGAATGTGTTTGCTGTGCAGAAGAAAAGGCAATTTTGGCCGATGGCGTGTATCTCTTTGCCACCGCCACTTGCCCCAACTGCAAAATAGCAGAATCTCTCCTTTCCAAGGCAGGCATTGGCTACACCAAGATGCTGGCCGAAGAAAACGCCGAACTCACTAAGGCGTTGGAGATCAAGCAGGCTCCCACACTGGTGGTTGTAAGCGGCGGCGCGGTTGAAAAATTCGTGTCTGTTCCCAATGTGAAGAAGTTCATTCAGTCGGTTCAGTAATTGATCAAATAAACGGGCGGCTTTATGCCGCCCGTGATATTATAGGTGATAATATGTATGATATTATAATTGTGGGCGCAGGCCCAGCGGGGCTTACTTCCGCGGTCTATGCTCGCCGCGCCAATAAAAGCGTGCTTATTCTGGAAAAGGCAGCCTTTGGCGGCCAGATGACTTTTTCTCCCAAATTGGAGAATTACCCGGGCTTTGAGACTGTTTCGGGCAGTGAACTTGCCGATAAAATGGTGGAGCAGGCATTAGCCCAGGGCGCCGACGTTGAGGTGGAGGAAGTAATCGGAATCACCGAAGAAAACGGCGTTAAAAAAGTTGCCACAGCCGATGATAATATCTACGAAGCAAAGGCTGTGATCCTTGCCGGCGGAGCCAAGCACCGCCATCTGGGTGTGCCCGGCGAAGATAAGTTTATCGGCGAGGGCATTTCCTTTTGCGCCGTGTGCGACGGAGCCTTTTATAAAGGCAAAGACGTTGTGCTTATCGGCGGCGGCAACTCCGCTTTGCAGGAAGCCATTCTTCTGGCCGAGACAAGCAACAAGGTCACGGTGGTGCAGAACCTGGATTTCCTCACAGGTGAGCAGAAGCTGCAGGATATTCTTCGCACTCGTGCCAACGTGGAAATTATCACGGGTGCGGTGGTGGAATCCGTGAACGATACCGATGAATTCAGCGGTATCACCATTAAGTTCACCGCCACGGGTGAGACCAAGGCGATCGCGGCAGATGGTATGTTTGTGGCCATTGGCCTTGAGCCCGAAAACGAAGCCTTTAGGAATATGGCCGATCTGGATAAGTGGGGCTATATTGATTCGGGAGAGGATTGCGCCACAAAGACTCCCGGCGTGTTTGTGGCAGGCGATTGCCGCAAGAAGGCTGTGCGCCAGATAACCCCCGCCACCGCCGACGGCGCCGTGGCCGCTATCGCAGCATGCAGATATATTGATGCACTATAAGCTCTAATATGTAAAAAAACGACCCAGACGAAAGATTGGGTCGTTTTTTTATATCTTTTTGCGAAAAAGGCCGTGCTTGTTGCAATATACGTAAAGGTATCCGCCACCCCTGTGATGTAGCTGTTCATAATTATCACTCCTTGATCTTTATTATAAATTATTGCGCCGCATTTTCAATCTACGCTTAGTGGAAAAATAAGAGCCTTTTCCTTGACCTTTGCTTGTTCTTGGTGTATTATATATAATGTATTATAATAGGCTAAGAATAGCCGTGCGATTTTGAAACTACGAATCATGCAACGAAGCAGGAAAGAAGAGAAGGCATTAGATGAAGAGAATACTGATTACCGGTGCAAACAGTTATATCGGAACATCTTTTGAAAATTTTATATGTGAAAACTATCCTGCAGACTATGTTGTGGACACCGTGGATATGATAGGAGACACCTGGCGCCAAAAGGATTTTAGCGGCTATGATGCAGTGCTTCATGTGGCAGGAATTGCTCATCAGAAGGAAACAAAACAAAATGCCCATCTCTACTACGAGATCAATGCCGATCTGGCTATCGAAACGGCAAGCAAAGCCAAGGCAGAGGGAGTTAAGCAGTTTATCTTTTTGAGCACCATGGGTGTTTACGGCAAGGAAACCGGGAAAATAAACAAATCCACCCCCACCAATCCTAAAACTAACTACAGCAAGGCCAAGCTGGAGGCGGAGAATGGTATCAACGAAATGGCTTCGGAGAACTTCAAGGTATGCGTGTTGCGCCCACCAATGGTTTATGGCAACGGTTGCCGCGGTAACTACACAAGCATTGTGAAAATAGTGAAGAAGCTGCCTTTCTTCCCCAGGGTGAACAATAAGCGCAGTTTGATATACATAGATAACCTAATCCGTTTTATAAAGATGGCTGCGGATAGGGAATTATCGGGATTATATTTTCCGCAAAACAAAGAATATGCCAGCACAAAAGATCTTGCAGCACGAATTGCCGCTGAGCAGGGCAAGAAGATCTATTTTAGCCGTGCTTTAGGCCTCGGCGTGGTAGTGCTCAGGCCCTTTATCTCGATTTTGCGAAAAGCCTTTGGCAACCTTGTTTACGAAGGTACCGAAGATTTTGATTTTTGCTATTGCGAAGAAAAATAGGAAAGGATGCCCTGCCATGAATGGGTTCAGAGCTAAATTGGATTATGTTCTGAAGCACAATGTGCTTATCAACAAAACATTTCGCTTTGCCGCAAGCCTTGCGATTCGTGCTATAGGAATATTTGTTCCGATGGATAACAAGGCTGTTCTTTTTAGCGCCCACAGCAGAAAATACAACGATAGCCCCAAGGTCATCTACGAATATATGATATCCCATCCCGAATATTCGGGGTATAAATATTATTGGGCTATTGAGAACAATTATAAAATGGATATCCCGGGTGAGTGCGTTGTTGTGAAGCCCGACACACCTAAGTATTTTATCACTGCACTCAAATGCAAGTATTGGGTGACCTGTGTCAACATTGAACGCAGCCTTAAATTCAAGCGCAAAAAATGTGTGTATTTGAACACCTGGCACGGTATCCCTATTAAGACGGTGGGCAATGAAGCCCAAGAGAGAAAAGACTATGATTTCTCTCACGTGGATCTGTTCTGCATTTCGGGTGAATTTGAAAAGGACGTTTATAAGAGATCGTTCAACGTAGGCGAAGAGCAGCTTATTCGCTCGGGAATGCCCCGCAACGATGCGCTCTATAATATTTCTGCCGAAGAAATAGCAGAACTGAAAGAAAAAATGGATCTGCCTAAGGATAAAAAAGTTTTGCTTTATGCGCCCACCTGGCGCGATAGCAAGGATGGCGGAAAAACATATCAGATAAAGCCGCCTATTGATTTTGCTCTTTGGCAAGAGCAGCTTGGCAGCGATTATGTTCTTCTGCTTCGCACTCACCCCTACACCACTGAACTTTTGGATGTGGAGTTTAATGATTTTGTTCGTGACTACACAAGCTATCCCAGCATAAACGATCTTATGAAGGTGGCCGATATCTTGATCTCAGACTACAGCGCCACTATCTTTGATTATTCTATTTTAGAGCGCCCCATTATCTGCTTTGCTTATGATGCGGAGGATTATTCCAGAGAGCGTGGCTTTGCGCTGGATATTGCAAAGGAGATGCCGGGTGGCATTTGCACCACGCAAAAAGATGTGATAGAGCGCATTAAGGGCTGCGAGAGTGCGGCTGAGGCAAACGCTGTTAAGCAGTTTAAGGAAAAATATATAACCTATGGAGGCTCGGCCACAGAGCAGTGCCTGCAAGCTCTTTTTCAAAAATAAAAGTTGGAATAAAGGGATAACACAATGAATCTGCTTTTTGTTTTTAATATGGGATTCGATAAGAACGGCCCATCGGTGCACCTTTTAAGGGCTGTTTTGAAAGAAGCCCTAAGTGCCGGACATCAATGCCATGTTGTGCTGAAGAAAACGCCCGGGTTAGAGTTCACCGGCCTGGAGGATATGCAGGCTGAATTCTCGGGCCTCACTGCGTCTTTTATAGAAAGCGCATCTGAGAAAAGCGGATTTGTTAAGCGATATATTGAGGATTGCAGATATGCACTTAAGTGCAAAGAGCACTATAAGCGCGGAGCCTACGATGCCGCGTTTCTCCAATCCTGCAACGTGGGCTGGGTGCACATGGGGTGCTTGGCATCCCTTAAATGTCCTGTGGTGTTCAACGTGCAGGATATCTTCCCGCAAAATCTTAAATTTTCGGGGCAGCTTCCTGCTTCTAAAATCACGTATCCCGTTTTTATGTTCCTGCAAAAAATTGCATATAAAAAGGCGGCTCGCATTATCACCATTTCGGAAGATATGAAGCAGACCTTGGCGGAAAGCGGAGTTGATCCCGAGAAGATCACCGTGATTTACAACTGGAGCTATGCCGATGATAAAATATCCCTCGAAAACGTACCCAAAGATCGTATATTTGATCTGAAGGCAGACGACGAAAAAATAAACGTTGTTTACGCGGGAAATATCGGCAAAATGCAGAATGTGGAGCTGATCGCAAGGGCAGCACAGCTTTCCCAATCCGACGATAGAATACACTACTATATAATTGGCGACGGCGCCAACAAAAAGCAGATAGAGCAAATGGCAGGCAGCCTTGCCAACGTGGATATTCTGCCCATGCAGCCTTCTGCTTATGCCGAAAGCATTTATGCCCAGGCAGACGTGAATGTTATTCCCCTGGCTAAGGGCGGGATAAAGACTGCACTTCCCAGCAAGACTGCCACGGTGCTGCGCACGGATGGATGTGCTGTTTTTTGCATAGATAAGGGCTCGGTTTTTGAAGAGACTATAAGAAATATTCCGCAAGCACGGGTGGCCGATAATGCGGATCCCGAGTCGCTGTATGGAGTGATATGCGAACTTTGGGAAGAGAAGAAAAAGGGAAGCCTGCCCAGTGCTGGAAATTGCTCACTGTTTTCCAAATGTAATGCTTGCCGCTATGTTGATGCTCTAACAAGCGTGGCGCGGCGAAAATAATAAACGGCCCAACGGCCGCTGGATTGGCGAGATTTTTGTGAAAGTATTATTGATTACACCGTTGCCCCCTGCCGTGGGTGGAATTGCGAGATGGTCGGAGGCTTATCTGGGCTGGAGCGAAGGCAAATTCGAGACTGTTGTTGTGAATAATGCTATTGTGAACGCAGGCACTTCGCGAATTAGCAGGATCTTATCCCAGATAAAAAGAACTATCAGGATTCTGAGAGACCTTTCCAAGAAGATCAAAACCGAAAACGTGGATGTGGCTCATATTAATTCTTCTTGCGCGAAGGTGGGAATCTTTAGGGACTACATATGTGCCAGAAAATTGGCCAAAAAGAATATCCCTGTTTTGCTTCAATGCCATGGCAATATTGAAGATCAGCTGAGGGGTGGACGTATTTCCCGATATTTCTTTAGAAAGACTGCAGCTATTGCCGCTAAAACCCTTGTGCTTAACAACACGTCGTTTAATTTCGCGGTGGCAAACGGCGCCAAAGATGTAGTTTTCTGCCCGAATTTTATTGCCGAGGAGAAAATCTCCAAGGATTTGCACAAAATTAATTCCGAGATAAAGAGGGCACTTTACGTTGGCCATCTTTATAGGGAAAAGGGTGTTGAACTGCTGCTTGAACTGGCAGAGAAGCATCCTGATATAGAATTCAGATTAGTGGGTCCCTACACAAAGGATTTCGATAACAGCACCGTGTGCGCACCCAACGTGGTGTTCACCGATGGCAAGGATGCCGCAGGTGTGGTGCAGGAGTTGGATGAGGCCGATGTGTTTGTGCTTCTTTCTTATTCCGAAGGCTTTTCCAATGCTATGCTGGAAGCGATGGCACGCGGTGTGCCCGTGATAGCCAGCGACGTGGGTGCCGCTCGCGATATGATAGGCGAGAAAGGCGGCGTGGTTGTGCCGATTGGAGATATTGCTTCTGCTTCTGCCGCTATTGATGCTTTGGCCGGGGAAGAAGTTAGAAAAGAAGCATCGGAATTCAACCGTGCCAAGGTTTTGGCAGAGTATAAAACAGATGCAGTGCTGGGCACTATCAGTAACTACTACAAGGAGATTAAAAATGGTCGATAAAATTTTTCGTTTATTCGAGAAAGGGCATCGCGCTTTAAGAAGAATCTTTGTGGAGCCATTGCTTCGCCGCAGATTTATGTCTTGTGGGAAAAGGGTGCATATAAAAGGGCGCTCGCATTTTAATTATCATAATATCAGTGTGGGCAACAACGTAGCCTTTGGCACGGGCAATATGTTTATGTCCACCAAGGCTAAAATATATATTGGAGACAACGTTATTTTTGGCCCCGGGGTAGTGATTGTCACGGGGAACCACAGAATAGACGTGGTGGGTACACCCATTGCGGCTGTTACCGATGCCCAGAAAAGGGCGGAAGACGATAAAGACGTTGTTTTCGAGGGAGACAACTGGGTTGGCGCGAATGCAATCATACTTAGCGGAGTAAGAGTAGGCTTCGGAGCTGTTGTTGCAGCCGGCGCGGTTGTCACAAAGAACGTGCCTGCCTATGCAATAGTTGGCGGAAGCCCTGCCAAAGTTATAAAGATGCGCTTCGATGAAGAACAGATAAAGCAGCACGAGCTCACGTGCCCTCGTCCCGCCGGTGAATAGCTGATATAATATTTCAATCAAAAGCACTCCTTTGAGTGCTTTTGTTGTAAAGGTCGGCATTAGGCTTGCCTAAGATAATGATTTGAGTTCTATAAATAGGGAGAGCGATTAAAATGGAATATCGTATTGAACATGATTCTATGGGTGAAGTGAAGGTGCCTGCCGATCGCCTTTGGGGTGCGCAAACACAGCGCAGCCATGAAAACTTTGAGATCGGCGTGGGCATCGAAACTATGCCTGCTGAGATCATTCACGCATTTGGTGTTCTTAAGAAGGCGGCAGCTATCACCAATCACTCTCTTCGCCCCGAGAAGATGACAGCCGAAAAACTGGATGCTATAAAGCAGGCCTGCGATGAGGTGATGTCCGGTGGGCTGAATGATCATTTCCCGTTAGTGGTTTGGCAGACAGGTTCCGGCACCCAGACCAATATGAACGCCAATGAAGTTATAGCCAACAGAGGCAACCAGATTTTGGGCACCGCCTTGCTTCACCCCAATGATGATGCCAATATGAGCCAATCTTCCAATGATACATTTCCCACAGCCATGCATATAGCGGCTGTGATGATTCTGGAAGATAAGCTTATTCCGGCCGTGGAGGATCTCATTTCCACGTTCAAGAGGCTGGAAACGGAAAACGAAGGCATCGTGAAGAGCGGCCGCACCCATCTCCAGGATGCAACCCCTATCAAATTCAGCCAGGAGATAAGCGGTTGGCGCTCCGGCCTGGAAAAGGATGTTGAACTTATAAAGCGCGCTGTTGATCCTTTGTGCTCTCTGGCGCTGGGCGGCACAGCTGTGGGCACGGGCCTTAATGCCCCCAAGGGCTTCGATGTGAGCGTTGCCGAAGAGATTTCTAAGATAACGGGTAAAAAGTTTGTTACCGCTGCAAATAAATTTCACGCGCTCACCTCTAAGGACGAACTTGTTTTTGCTCACGGCGCCGTGAAGGCTTTGGCCTGTGATATGATGAAAATCGCCAACGATGTTCGCTGGCTGGCTTCCGGCCCCCGCAATGGCTTGGGCGAAATCTTTATTCCCGAAAACGAGCCGGGCTCTTCTATTATGCCCGGAAAGGTCAATCCCACCCAGTGCGAGGCGGTGACAATGGTGGCCGTGCAGGTGATGGGCAACGACGTGGCCATTGGGATGGCGGCTTCTCAGGGCAACTTCCAGCTGAACGTGTTTATGCCCGTGTGCATCTATAATTTTCTGCAGTCGGCCCGCCTTTTGGCCGAGGCTATAGCCTCCTTTGATAAGAACTGCGCGGCAGGAATAAAAGCCAATGAAGAGCGGATGAATCATAATCTGCACAACTCTCTGATGTTGGTTACAGCACTGAATCCCCACATCGGCTACGAGAAGGCTGCAGCGACTGCAAAGAAGGCTTTTGAGGAGAATATCTCTCTTAAAGAGGCCTGTGTGGCGCTTGGGTTCCTTTCGGCAGAAAAATTTGACGATATTTTCCACCCCGAAGAGATGGTTTAGGTGTGAAAAAGCACCAAAAATTTATTATATATTGAAAAACTACTTGAAGCATAGGCTATTACTTGGTATAATGTATTCTGGATGAAATGCAGGGAATCTTGCTTCATAATCTAAATGATTTAATTTAAGAAAGGGTATTTCAAATGATTGTAAACGAATTAGAAAAGTACGGCATTACCGGTACAACCGAAATCATCCACAATCCCTCCTTTGAGGAACTTTTTGTGGCAGAAACCGATCCTTCTCTGGAAGGCTTCGAGAAGGGCCAGCTCACAGAGCTCGGCGCTGTAAACGTTATGACAGGTATCTACACCGGTCGTTCTCCTAAGGATAAGTTCATTGTTATGGACGATACTTCTAAGGACACCGTTTGGTGGACTTCCGATGAATTTAAGAACGACAACAAGCCCGCTTCCATCGAGGCTTGGAATTCCTGCAAAGAGCTTGCTATGAATCAGCTTTCCAACAAGAAGCTCTATGTTATGGATCTGTTCTGCGGTGCTAACGAAGACACAAGAATGGCTATCCGCTTCATCATGGAAGTGGCCTGGCAGGCACATTTTGTAAAGAACATGTTTATCAACCCCACCGCCGAAGAGCTTGAGAACTTTAAGCCCGATTTCGTGGTTTATAATGCTTCCAAGGCCAAGGTTGAAAATTTCAAGGAGCTCGGCCTCAATTCCGAGACTGCTGTTCTCTTCAATCTCACCTCTAAGGAGCAGGTTATCCTGAACACCTGGTCCGGCGGCGAAATGAAGAAGGGTATGTTCTCCATGATGAACTACTATCTGCCCCTCGCAGGCATGGCTTCTATGCACTGCTCTGCCAACACCGATATGAACGGCGAAAACACCGCTCTGTTCTTCGGCCTTTCCGGCACCGGTAAGACAACCCTTTCCACCGATCCTAAGCGTCTTCTCATCGGCGACGACGAGCACGGCTGGGATGATAAGGGCGTGTTCAACTTCGAGGGCGGCTGCTATGCCAAGGTTATCAACCTGGATAAAGAATCCGAGCCCGATATTTATGCCGCTATCCGCCGCAACGCTCTGCTTGAGAACGTCACGGTTGATGCCAACGGCGTTTGCGATTTCGCTGATGGCTCCGTAACAGAGAACACCCGCGTTTCCTATCCCATCGATCACATCGAGAAGATCGTGCGCCCCGTTTCTGCAGCTCCCGATGCTAAGAACGTTATCTTCCTTTCTGCAGATGCTTTCGGCGTGCTTCCTCCCGTTTCTGTTCTCACCCCCGAGCAGGCTCAGTACTACTTCCTTTCCGGCTTCACCTCCAAACTGGCAGGCACAGAGCGCGGAATCACCGAGCCCACTCCCACTTTCTCGGCTTGCTTCGGTCAGGCTTTCTTGGAGCTACATCCCACAAAGTATGCCGAAGAATTGGTTAAGAAGATGGAAAAGAGCGGCGCTAAGGCATACCTTGTAAACACCGGCTGGAACGGCACCGGCAAGCGTATCTCCATTAAGGATACCCGCGGAATCATTGATGCTATTCTTGATGGTTCTATCCTTAAGGCCGAGACTAAGACCATTCCTTACTTCAACCTTTCTGTTCCCACAGCACTTCCCGGCGTGGATCCTGCTATTCTTGATCCCCTCGATACTTATGCAGATCCTGCAGAGTGGGCTGCAAAGCCTAAGGATCTGGCAGGCAGATTTGTGAAGAACTTTGCTAAGTACACCGGCAACGATGCAGGCAAGACTCTTGTTGCTGCAGGCCCCGAACTTTAATTAATAAAGAAAAAGGAGTCGGCTTATGCCGAAGGCTTTTTTGTTGTAAATGTATAAGTGAATCAAATAAAAAATCCCAAAAGCCTAAGCTTTTGGGATTTTGGTATATGCTACACTATTTGATACAATGCAACGCATAACCGCCCAGCGTTGCATTCGTTAAACAGGCTGTTTTTAGTGGTATAGTCAAATGTTTATGCCATTTGCCGCCGTTCCATTTTTCTCCAGCTGATATAGCCATAAATATCATTAACCAGGAACAGCACAAAGCAAATTATTACGGACAAGTAGCTGATATCCTCGATCGATGCCAAAATCCAAAGAACGATCAGAACAATATCATTGGCAGCATATGCCAATGCAAAGTAGGGGCTGCGACGAAAGGTCAGATATACAGCGATGAAGCTGGTAGTCACAGATAAGGTACTGGGAAGCATATTGGCTGTATCAAAATAATCCAGGATGAAATAAAACAGTATCGTCACCACTGCAGAAAGGATCAGCATAGTGATCCATTCTACAGTTCCCAACCGGTTAACTGCCACCTCCGCTTTATTCCCTTTGTAGGGATTCCGGAGCCAGGAGATCAGCGCAAAGAGTGCCATAGGGGCGGTCATTCCCAAATAGGTGA
>JAZRGE010000128.1:0-1951 GCA_045644025.1 Acutalibacteraceae bacterium
AAAAGGTGATCCTGCAAGCTCTGGCACAACCTCTTCCGTCTCCCCTATCATCACCTCGTCTGATCCCGATTTTGCAGAATATGCATCACGGGAATACTACACTATAAAGACTACAGAAAACGGTAACGTGGGAGTATATAAAGGAAGCGAAAGCAAACCAAGCATCGTGCTTCATGAAATAGTTTTGATGGCTTTACCAAAACTTGATAGAGAAAAACTAAAAAGCGGAATCACCGTTTATTCTGATGAAGAATTATATGCACTAATAGAAGATCTGGACAGTTAAAAGGGCGCCAAACGGCGCCCTTAAATTATAATTCAATTTGCCCTTCAAAAACAGTGACTGCTTCGCCCCACATATAAACCGTATCATCGGTATATGTGATTTTAAGATCGCCGCCGCGAAGATGAACCGTGACCTCAGTATCCTTATCACAGAATCCATTGGCTACGCAAGCTGCAACAACAGCGCAGGCACCGGTGCCGCAAGCCATTGTTTCACCGCTTCCCCTTTCCCAGACGCGCATTGTCACATCAGTGGGAGAATTAACACGAACAAACTCAGTGTTCACTCTTTTGGGGAAAATAGCATCATTTTCAAAGCTGGGGCCGATCTTTTCAAGATCAAGGCCTTCTACGTCGTTCTCAAAGATAACGCAATGGGGATTACCCATAGAAACACAAGTGATATTTCTGCGACCGCAGGAATATTCGTGGGGGTAGTTCACCACCCTATCTCCGGGCAACTCCACAGGAATAAGAGCAGGCGTAAACTCAGCCTTACCCATATCCACTCTAACATTGGCAACCTTTCCGTTCTGCACGTCCAGCTCCAACGTTTTAATTCCGCCAAGAGTCTCCACCGTCACAGTCTCTTTATCCACAATGCCAAAATCATAGATAAATTTGGCAACACAACGAATACCGTTGCCGCACATAATACCTTCGCTGCCATCTGCATTGAACATTCTCATTCTTGCATCAGCAACATCGGATTTGCAGACTAAGATAACACCGTCGCTGCCAACGCCCTTATGCCTATCAGAAAGACGAATAGCAACCTCTTCGGGGTTGGGCAGTTCGGGATTGCGCACACAATCGAAATAAACGTAATCGTTGCCTGCGCCATGCATCTTAACAAAATTTGTTAAAGCCATAAACTAACCTCAGATGATTAAAGGATGGAAAGCAGCACACCGGCAGCAACAGCCGAGCCGATAACACCTGCCACGTTGGGGCCCATAGCGTGCATAAGAAGGAAGTTGCTGGGATCTTCTTCCTGGCCAACCTTATTGGAAACACGGGCAGCCATAGGAACGGCCGAAACACCTGCAGAACCGATAAGCGGATTGATCTTGCCCTTGGAAAGGAAGCACATCAATTTGCCGAGAAGCACACCGCCTGCTGTGCCAACACAGAAGGCCAAAAGACCCATTACAACGATCTTTAATGTGTCGAAATTAAGGAAGGATGTGCCATTAGTGGTGGCGCCAACTGTGGTGCCAAGGAATATGGTGACAATATTCATAAGCTCGTTCTGAGCAGCCTTGGCAATTCTATCGGTAACACCGCTTTCCTTAAGCAGATTACCCATCATAAGCATACCAACAAGTGTGGCAGCATCGGGCAGGAGCAAGGAAACGATAGCCGTGATGATTATGGGGAACAAAATCTTCTCTGTTTTGGAAACAGGACGAAGCTGCTGCATCTTTATGGAACGCTCTTTCTTAGTGGTGAGCAGCTTCATAATAGGAGGCTGAATAACAGGAACAAGAGCCATATAAGAATATGCAGCCACAGCAATAGCGCCAAGAAGCTCGGGAGCAAGCTTGGATGCTACGAAGATAGCTGTGGGGCCATCGGCACCGCCGATGATACCAATACCACCTGCCTGCTGAGGAGTCATACCCAGAGCAAGAGCACCAAAGAATGCGAAGAAAATACCAAGCTG
>JAZRGE010000129.1:0-13198 GCA_045644025.1 Acutalibacteraceae bacterium
ATAATTTTTCCTCCCAATATAGGAATTGCTTTCAAGCGCATTTTAGCAAACCCCCACAGTATTGTCAACATAAAAATCGTATAATTTTTCAGCGCAAAAAAACGTTGAAATATCGGTTTACAATGCAGACTTTTTGTGTTAAAATCAAGTGAAACCAAGAAAGGAGAGATATCTATGGCCAAGAGAAAAATTCCCGAGCTGCTGTGCCCCGCAGGTGATCTCACGAGGCTTTATGCTGCGGTGGATTTCGGCGCAGATGCAGTTTATCTTGCAGGTGAAGAATTCGGAATGCGAACAGCCGCCAAGAATTTCTCCGTCGAGGATCTTTACAAAGGTATTGAATATGCTCACTCCAAGGGTGTTAAGGTGCATGTGGCCTGCAACACCATTCCCCATGATGATGAAATGGATCGTATGCCTGCTTTTTTGCAGACTGTGAACGATGCGGGAGCCGATGCCGTGATCGCCTGCGATCTGGGCACTATCGAAATGGTGAAAAAATATGCGCCCAAGGCTGAGTTGCATATTTCGGTGCAATCAGGCATTATCAACAGCGCCACGGCCAACGTCTTCGCTTCTATGGGGGCGAAGAGAATAGTGCTGGCTCGCGAATTATCGTTGGAGGAGATCGCTAATATCCGCCGCAACACGCCCAAGGAGCTGGAACTGGAGGCTTTTGCCCATGGCGCAATGTGCGTTTCTTTTTCGGCCAGGTGTTTGCTTTCCAGCTATATGACGGGCAGAGACGCCAACCGAGGCGATTGTGCTCAGCCCTGCCGCTGGAGCTATGCTCTTATGGAGGAAAAGCGCCCGGGGCAGTATTTCGATATCACTGAAAACGAAAAGGGTACGTATATCCTTAATTCCAACGATATGAATATGTCTCCTTATCTGGATAAGATGGCAGATGCGGGAATTGATAGCATTAAGATAGAGGGCAGAGCCAAATCGCACTACTACGTGGCGGTGGCGGCCAACGCCTATCGCGGAGCGCTGGATAGCCTTGCCGCGGCCGATGGTGAGTGGGTGTTGCCTCAGTGGGTGGATGAAGAGCTAAATAAGATAAGCCATCGCAATTATTCCACGGGATTTTATTTCGGCAGGCCCGAAAATTCTCAAACATATGCTTCGGCAGGCTATGTGAGAGACTACACCGTGGCCGGGGTTGTGGATGGATATGAAGACGGCTGTGTGGTGCTCACCCTAAAAAATAAATTCCTCAAGGGGCAGGAACTGGATTGCCTTGTTCCCAAGCAGCAGCCGATTATTATCACAGCGCATAAAATGATGGATGAATTGGGCAACGAGATAGATTCTGCGCCTCATCCTATGATGAAGGTGAAGATCCCCTGCGAAACGAAGATCCCCGCAGGCTCTCTCCTTAGAATGAAGGCATAAGAAAAGCCTATCCGCAAAAGCGGATAGGCTTTTAATTTTATATTTTGCGGCAGCCGCCTGCCATATTCATTTCGCCGCCGGCAAGCAGGTAGGCCTTCATGGCCTTCTGCAGGCTGGTGTTTTCGGGGGCGTCCTTCAGATTTTCCTTCTTGAATCCGAGGCCAAACACGCGGTTCACAACCTGAGTGTTGTTGTCGGCAGGGAAGGGGAAGGTTTCCCACAAGCGCATAAACTTCACAATGTTGGATTCCTCGGGCAACACCTTGGCCAGATTGGGGTTCAGCAGCCAGGAATCGCACATAAAATATTTGGGATTGTGCTGGGGATAGAATTTCTTAAAGAAATCCTTGGCCAGGCTAAAGGATTCAAGGCAGGCATCTATATTCAGCGGTTCACCCTGGGGGATATGTGTCTCGATAGCCACGTCGCCCTCCGGCACGCCGGGCAGGCACTTTTCTATGCGGAACTGCAACCTTCCCAGGCGGAAAAGATCACCGGTGTAGTGATATTTAAGCCAGCAGAATTCTCCCAGGCCTAATTTTCCGTATTGCACCTGATAGTTATCCAGCCAGATGTTCACGTCCTTAAGGGTGGCCACGGTTATTTCCTTGGCAATGCCCTTTGAGGAATTAAACTCCAAAACGTGATCGGCAAGATGCGCCAGCACAAATATAGGCAGGAAACCTGCTTCGAGGCCGGGAATATCACCGGTGGAGATGATCTCATCGGCAATTCTCTTGCCTTCTTTTGCCGTCTCTTTATCGGCCAGCAGGATTTCCTTTATAGCGTCGTTTTCAAGTATCTCTTCAATAAAGAATTTCATATTCCTCACCCTTTACTTGTTGTCGGTATTCATCTGGGGCAGGGAGTGATCAATATCGCCGCCTGCAAGGAAGCGCATAAGATTATCTTCGTAAAGTTTCTTGCGCACCTCAAGGCTTACACCCAGTTCGTCCATTATCTCGTTGTCCAGTTTGATCCAGCTGGCGGCCCAGTTGGGATCATATTCGCCTGCCACGGAATCGGTGCCGAACATAATGTTGTTGTCTACGTCGTAGCCCACGGTGAACATCTTTGTGAGCAGATCCTTGCGGTAGATCTTGGGCGTGCCGGGGGTGATATCGAAGAACATCTCGCTGGAGCGGCGCACGTTATAGTAGTTTAAGAATTTGCCGTAAACAGCGATGCACTCATCGTGCCAAGGCCAACCGCAATGACCCATGGAAAATTTAATGTTCTTAAGATTGAGAAGGCATTCCCAATCTGCAGGGCGATTATATCGGGAAGTATCGGTGCCGCTCCAAAGAATACCCGTGTGAAAAATGGCAGGCTTGCCTGTGGATTCAATGGCCTCCAGAAGCTGCATGTTTTCCTTGCAATAAACGGGAAAAGTATCGCAGATGATCTTAAAAGCGCTGATTCCTTCATTGGCTGCATCTTTTACAATCTCGCAAGCATCTTTTTCGAAGGGGTGCACCCAAAGTACGGGAAAAAGGCGGCCGTCGTGGCCCTTAGTCCATTCCATTACGTTGCGAAGGCGCTCTTTATAGGGCAGCTTATAAAGATTGGCTGTGGCCAACTCAGGGCAGGGAGAGATAAGCGCTCCGCCCCAAACTCCGCCTTTTTCCATCTGCTCCAGCAGATATTGGGGCTTGGCTTCGCCGTAGTTTATATGTATGTGCATATCGTATATTTTCATATAGATTCTCCTAATAGGGAATATTATCCCGATTATACATCAAGCGCGAATCTTAGTCAATTACAAACTTGGGCGGAACGTGAGCCCACGGGTGAAATCAACAGGGGGCTGCCCACCTTGCTTGTAGGCTAAAATAGTAGTTCTTATTTGTTGGGCATCTTCATCTGTAAAATGGAGATAAAGCATATCCACGCTCTGCAGGTCGCCAAGCTTATCGGCCAGAAAGATGGGAGTGGAATTGAGCAGCTCGGAATATCCCCGTCGGCAACGCACGGGGAATTTTATGCCCATTCTATCGGTGAGGAAACCTGCTTTATCGCATTTAGCGCATCCCGCCGTATTTTTGAGCGGGCAATTTTTAAGCAACATCAGCGGCAGCCTGCCATAGGCAAAAAGCCCGATAGGAATATCGGAAACCATATATCTGGCCTCTGCGGCGGTGGTTTCTGCCGAAAGGATGGTGCTGTGCACGCCCATATCCTTTGCCGAGGCAAGGGCGGTGTCGTTAAAAATATTAAGGCCGATCCCGCCGATTATCTCGAAATCCATTTCCTTGGCTATGGCCACGGCCGAAAGGTTTCCGCAAAGAGCCTTGTGAATGCCGGCAGCCTTTATTTCGGCCAAACGTTGGCGGAGAGTTTCCTCATTTTCTATCCATCGGGGCAGCTCGGCCACCAGCTTTTGGGGGGCAATATCGGGGATATCCTGCTCTGTGGGGAAGGCTATAAGATCGGCTTCTTCTGCTGCAGGGCTGAGCGCTGAATCATAGATTCTAGCAATAAGCTTTTGCTCGGCCTTTTTGGTGGGCGCAGCAGCAGTAAAATGCGGAATGGCTACGTCGGCTCTGCCGCATGCGGCTCGGGTTTGGCTCAGCTTTTCCAATGCATCGCGGCGAAGCTGATTCACCTGAGAATTGCGCACAAAAATATCACTGTCGGCAACAATATCAATCTTTTCGCAATAGTAGGGAGTGGAGCCAAGCTTGCCAAGGGAGCCGATAAGTTCTTCCTTATCGGTGGCACGGCTTTGGGCAGCCTGAGGCGTTTCGCCTATGGCTTCCACCGAAATATCACCGCAGCTAACGGTGAGCCTTGCAGGCTTATCCTTTATAAATTCGGCCTTCATTTCTATTTTAACACTCTGGCGCTCGGTGCGGTAAAGCTGGTGAAGCAGGGCGAAGGTATCCTTGGATTCGCTCACGTCGTCCTTGGTGCGTATGCCAAACATATCGCGCCCAAGATCGTTTTTATAATACCCGTCGGTAAAGCCCGAGCGGGAAAATACACCCTTAAGAGCATCGGCCAACTGCTGTGGAACGCTGCGGCTATCCACAGCGCTTCGGCAGGCAGCGGTGGCGGCGGCAACGTATTCGGGGCGCTTCATTCGGCCTTCTATTTTAAGAGAAGCTACACCCATTTCGGCCAGCTCATCTATATGCTCTAAAAGGGAAAGATCCTTAAGGGAGAGATCGTAGCCCGTGCCGCCTTTGGCTGCAAATGGCAGACGGCAAGGCCCTGCACAAAGACCGCGGTTGCCGCTTCTGGCACCCAGCACTGCTGAAAGCAGGCATTGGCCCGAGACCGACATACACAGTGCCCCGTGCACGAAAACCTCCACTTCCATACCCAGCTCTTTGGCCCTGGCACAGAAGCCTTTAAGTGCGGTGCGGTTCATTTCTCTGGCCACCACCACTCGGCTAAAGCCCATCTCCTTAAGAATATCCAATGCGGCAGGAGAGTGAACCGACATTTGTGTGGATGCGTGAAGGGGTAGGGCAGGGATGTGCTTTTTTATAAGAGATGCCACGCCGATATCCTGAACGATTATTCCGTCTACACCTGCAAGATAGGCTTCTTTGGCGGTTCCCAACGCTTTATTCATTTCTTTTTGGCGCACAATGGTGTTGAGGGTAAGGTAGACCTTTACCCCCCTGATATGGCAATATTCCACCGCTTCTTTCAAAGCGGCAGCATCAAAATTTTCGGCGTTTCGGCGGGCGCTGAATTCCCTTGCCCCCAGATACACGGCATCGGCGCCGCTTCGCACAGCGGCAGTGAGCGATTCCATGGATCCGGCAGGGGAAAGCACCTCAGGTGTGAATTTGGCCATAAGTTCTCTCCTTTTGTGCTATGCTCTTATAATAATATATTTTGCCGCAAAATAAAAGTGGTTTCGGCAAAATAATTCTTTTCCTGTTTTTCACAAATCGGCTTGTCTGCCATATAATAAATTGACGGGATGAAAAATCTGCTCTTGGCCGTCGGCTGAAGGGGGGATTTTTTGAGACTTGTTCTTTTAACAGCCTTAGGTGTTGGCTCGGCCACGGTGCTTGGCTCCGCCATAGGGTTCCTTTTTAGGGGAATATCCAAGGCGTTTTCCGATATAGTGCTGGCCTTTGCGGCAGGGGTGATGCTGGCCGCCGCAGCCTGGGGACTTATTGATCCTGCGCTGGAATACGGAGCGGCAGTTGCGGTGGCGGGTGTGATAGCCGGTGCTGTGAGCCTAAATTTTATCAATAAGGCGGTGAGCCGATTAGGCAGGCTGCTTGTGGCTGAGGGCGGGGGCACCGAGCTGAACCGAGTACTGCTCTTTGTGGCTGCCATAGCTATTCACAATCTGCCCGAAGGCATTGCAGCGGGCGTGGGATTCGGCACGGGAGATATCTCTCAGGCGCTGATGATCGCAGGCGGTATTGCCTTGCAGAATATTCCCGAAGGAATGGTGATAATAGCGCCTATGCTGGCGGTGGGAGTGCCTCGTGGGCGCACCTTTATATGTGCACTTGTTTCGGGGCTTGTGGAAGTGATCGGCACGCTGCTGGGCTACTTTGGTGTGAAGATAGCGAGCACAGTGCTGCCTTTTGCCCTGGCTTTTGCAGGCGGCACTATGCTATACGTGATTGCTGATGAAATGATACCCGATACCCACCGAGGCAAAAGCGGACGAAGTGCTACCTATGCCCTTATAGCGGGCTTCTGCTTCACACTTATTTTTAATGAACTTATCGCATAAGAAAAGCCGTGGCATACCACGGCTTTTCTTATTTTATCTATTTGGTAGGATTATTTACCACGCCTATGAACAACGGCGCACCGTCGTATCCGTGAATCACAAACAAAAACGGTCTGTCCAATGTCATATCGATCTCCTCGCTCGGTATACCGGAGCCCATAAGCAACATTGCTGTATATGCGGCGGCCTTGCAACCCGTTTCGTCGATCACAACTCTTGCACCCTGCTCGGCCTTACCTATAAAGGCTGTGTCGGATGTAAGGGGGGTGAAATCGGCACCTTCGTTAAAGATTTCTGTCACCCCAAGGCTTTTCAAACCTTTTTCGAGATCGGTGTTGGATGAGATATCAAATTTAGGAACGGAATAATTTATCTTGCAATATTTTTCGTTTTCATAATCTCCGGCGATAAGGCTTAATACCTGCTCGTCGTTCAGTAGATCGGTTGGCTTATATCCTTCGTCGGGCAGAATGAAGGTTATTTTTCCTGCATTATCGAAATCACGGCTGGATGCAAGGAATTTATCGCCCCAGTAGACGAGACTCATATCGGTGTCGTGCATAAAATCACACTTCACAACGCCGTTTTCTGCGTGGAAAACATCTTCTTTGGTGTCTTCCTTGATAAACGTGTTGCTCCATTTCGCCTCGAAATAAAGGGTGGTGGCGATGGCCAGAAGAGTTTGCGGATTAAAGTTTAGCCCCGAAATCTGTTCTTCCAGCATTTCTGCCGTTTGCTGATTAAGCCAATACTGAAATGCGCGGGAGTATTCGGGATCTTCCATATCTCCACCGAAGGTATCGGCGTAGTAATTTTCCGAAAGATTATTAAGTGTTTGCTGATTAAAATTCATTTTTTCGTTCAGCCAAAGTGAACCGGCGAGAATAGTCTTGGATGCACCGTCATTTTTATAATTTCTGTTCCAAATAGCCTTAGCGCTGTTTCTGAGCTGTTCAATGGTATCTTCGCCCAAAAGACTTAGCAGTTGCTTCCGAGTGGAACCATCGGTTGTCTCTGCCAGCATCCCCAGCCCCATATAGAGATTCAAAGGTGAATATATGGGATTTTCGTTGGCGCGGCTGTCGAGAAATACTGATGTGGTCTTTTTTGTAAATTCCATTAAGGCTGAATAGTCGGCAGGATTGTTTTTGAGAACTTCCCTTTGGTAGTCCGACCATAAAGCGTAGGCTTCTAGGAATTCTCTTTCGGTGGCGTAGTTTTCTTCTATGGGATAGGAGGGGCAGGATGGATATTCGGCAGCCGTGAGCGCATAGGCTTTAAGATAAACGTTGCTCCCATAAGGGGATTTGCCCTGCGGCCAGAAGATAATGCTTGCCACAATGGAGAGCACAAGGCAGGCGGCCGTAGCGGCTATTCTCCAGCCGCGGCTAAGCCTCGCTTTTGAGAATTTGAATTGCTCAGCATCGGTTATCAACTTGCTGTCAATATCGCCGAAAGCGTTCCATAATTTATTGTTTTTCATATTTTCACTCCTTGGGTTTCCAACGCCCTTTTTAGGCTTTGCCTCAGGCGGAAAAGTTTTTGTGAAATGTGGGCAGGGGTGGTATGGGCGCGCTCGGCTATCTCCTTATGATTGTAGCCGTGCCAATAGCGCAGAATGAATATGGCTCGGTCGGATTCTTTTAATGAAAGTAGCCATGTGTTGATATATTCCGTTGTTTCCAGCGAATCGATGCTTTCTTCCACCGAAATATCATCGGTCAGGCATTCTTCCAGCTCTGAAAGAAGCACATCCAGCCCGCAATTCCGTTTGCCGGCGGTGTTGCTGCGCAGGATAGAAATAGCTTTGTTGCGCGCTATTTTACCCAGATATGCGGCAAGGCTTTGGGGTTCTTGGGGCGGAATACTGTTCCAAACGGCCAGGAATGTATCGTTTACGCACTCCTCCGCATCCCGAATGTCGCAAAGCAGGCGCAGGGCTATGCTGCGGCAAAAGGAGCCGTATTTTTTCTTTGCTTCTGCGATTGCCTGTTGATCGCGCCGAAAAAACAATTCTATTATCGTTCTATCGTCCACACATCCACCTCCTTTTAGGTAAAAGGCCTTTCACCTATATAGTCGCAAAACGCTACGATTTATTTCACTTCTTATTTTAATTTTTATTTCTTTTTCTTTCAAGAGTTATCTTGACGAGGGTAAAGATGGGACTTATAATGTGCTTGAGGTGATTTTATGAGAAAATATCTCTTGCCCGAAAACGGAAGGTTCTATAAAGCCAATCTGCATTGCCACAGCGATTATTCCGATGGCAGGCTGGCTCCCGAAGTGCTTAAAAAAATGTATAAGGAGCAGGGCTATTCGGTGCTTGCTATCACCGATCACGAATCCATATTTGATCACACGGCCATGAACGAGCCCGATTTCCTGCTTATTCCCGGCTACGAAAAGGAGCTTAACTCCGTGGCCGATGATTGGGAAGATGTTATCACCACACATCTTTGCATCTACCCCAAAAAGAAGGGCGTTTTCGATAATATTTGTTTCGATCCCGATTTTGTGCACCCTAAATTCCGCTGGATGCACACTCCTGAATTAAAGGAAAAAGTAACCTATGTGGGAGAGCCTTATAAATCTCAATATAGCGTTGAGTGCATAAACCACTTTTTCGAAGAAGCCAAGAAGAGAGATTATCTTATCACGGTGAATCACCCCTGGTGGTCTCAGGCACCCATAAGGGATTTCCTGCAGTTTAAGGGTATGTTTGCTATGGAGATTCTTAATTTCTCCAGCAGCACTTCCGGCCACGATGAAGAAGATCAGCGCTACTACGATTTTCTCTTGCGCGAAGGCAATAAGATAAAATGCATTGCTGCTGATGATAACCACAACGAGCGCGGCCTTAATATGGATGATCCTTATTTCGATTCCTTCGGCGGATTCACAATGATAAAGGCCGATGAACTCACACACGAGGCTATAATTGATGCTCTGGAAAAAGGGCATTCCTATGCCAGCGGCGGCCCTGAGATAAAGGAACTTTATTATGAAGACGGCCGTGTGCATATCGAGACGTCGGATGCCTTGATGATTGTGATGAGCACGGGCAACCGCTATACCCGCCGCGTGCGAGGCACAGCCGATGCACCCGTGAATTCGGCCGATTTTGATGCAAGGCCTGTGAAGGGATATTTCCGAATAACTGTGACGGATAAATTCGGCAGAAAAGCCTACACAAATGCCTACTTCCCCGAAGAATATCTTAAATAAAAGCAAGAAAGCCTCGGCGATTACGCCGAGGCTTTCTTATATATCTTTATAGTTTTTTAAGTTTCATATTGCGGGCAACGAGAGTGAGCACAAGCATCACAATATATAGGCAACCAATAAGAATAAAGCCCGCGTTCCATCCAAATGAGCCTGTTATATAGCCGAAGGTGGCCTCTTGTGTGGCGGCGCCCATATAAACAGCCCAATCCAGCACACCCACAACTGTGGCGGCAAAGGCACGGCCGCCCATATCTCCGGCAATGGCCCAAATCACGCCCGTCACCATTCCGAAGGTGCCTGCAAGGAAAAGCATCACCGAAATGAGCACAGGATTCTGGGCAGGATTAATAAATGGGAAGCAACATAAAATTATAAAGGTGACAACGGATGCCAGGATAAGCATTGGCTCGCGCTTGCCATGAAAGATCTTATCGGTGATAAAAGGGAAGACAAACATTGCGCAGGCCTGCCCCAGCGGCAGCAGAACAATTGTGGTGAGGCTACCTTTAAGATCTAATCCGCTTTCGGCAAAATATGTAGGCATCCAGTTGAGCAGGCCGTAGCGACCAATTCCTGCGATGGCCGAAATAAGGCAGAAGACTATCACCTTAGGTTCGGAAAAGAGCACTTTATATGGATAGAAAAAGCCCTTTTTCTCTATCTCGGAAGCAAGAGCGGCATCTCTTTTGGCCGCGGCGGAATCCTCTTCCTCGAAAGCCGCAAGGCCAACGTCTTCCGGCTTCACCTTGAAGAAGAAAAAGAAGGCGATGAGCATAACAAGCATCGGGATCATAGGAAGGCGGAATGCTGCCCTCCAACCCCAATCGGGATTAAGATTCAAGCAAAAGAAAATAGTGAAATAAGTTACCACCTGGGCGAGACCTGTGAAGGATGTGGCAAAGCCGGAGGCAAACCCGCGATCTTTTTTTGGCCACCATTTGTTGATAACACCCAGACCATTTGCCCAAACCATTGCCTGGAAGAAACCGTTTGCTCCCCAAAGCACTGCGATAAGCGTGAGATTATCGGCGAAGGAGAGGGCAATATTCAGCGCAGCAGAACCCAGCACACCCGCCGCCATGGTGCGCTTGTAGCCAAAGAGCGAGCCGATCCTTCCGCTCGCAAGCTGGCCGAAAGCATAGCACCAGAAAAGTGCAGATGAAACCACGCCGATGGGAGCGGTATCGGGTGAACCGTTGGCCTTGAAAAACCCGAAAGCCTCAGCAATATCAGTCTTCACCAGGTTTATGTTTTGCCTGCCGTTGTAGAAGAAGAGATAGAGCAGACTAAAGCTTAGGAGCATAAGCCAGGCGTATTTCTTAAACCTTGCATAATCGGCTGCAGAATAGCCGAAAGTGGAACTAAGTTTTGCTTTCATAATAACCTCCGTTGCCTCACGGCGTTTATTCGGACATTGCTTTAAGAACACCATTTTTTATATCCTGCATACCTTTTATGTTGGGATGGCCGCAGGTCTTGCCGATCCAATCAAACTCCACCGGCTTCGCGCCGTACTTTTTGCAGATTTCGGCCATCCCTTTTGGGATTTCAGGCTTAAGATCGGTGTTGGCCAGGCAATAAATTTCCGCTTCGGGAAGCTGCTCGCGCAATGTCTTAATAAAGTAGGCTGTGGCCGGCAGAACGGAAAACAGATCTTCTTCGGCAAAATCATCAAACTTCACTTCCCCAATAGGGGCATCTGCCCAGCTATCGTTGGTGCCGCCGAAGATAAACACGATGTCTACCTTGTTCTGCTTAAAGAAACCGTCGGCAATGTGCTTGCGCAGCCTGCAAATAAAGGAATTTGTGGCAGAACAGTCTGTGTTGTTGTAGCCTGTGTGGCAAATAGTGGAGCCCGACCAACTGTCGTTCAAAATTATATTGAGATCGGCTTCTTCGGCCAGCATATGCCACCATGTCTCTTCCACCCTGGAAACGTCGGTTTGCTCCGGGTTGGGATTTTCCGAATACCATTCCACGTTGCCTTCGGGGATATATCCGCGGAAGGTGGAGTAGCTATCACCGAAAATCACGGCGTTCTTCATTTTATCACCCACTACATCATTTTTCTGCCACGTGCACATTCACGTGAGGGTAGCTTATTGTTATTCCGTTTTTATCAAAGGTGGGTTTCACGGCATCCATTATATCGAAATAGACCGTCCAATAATCGTCGCTTTTGCACCAGGCGCGGGCGGTGTAGGTTATGTTGCTGTCGTTGTAGGCGCTCACGTGCACCTGAGGCCTGAGATCGTCCTCGCCAAGGGTGAGCGGGTGGCTGCAAAGCATATCCTTAAGAACGGATTTCACTTTTTCAACGTCGTCGCAGTAGGAGGCAGAAACCGAAATATCCACTCGGCGGTTCAAGGCGCTGGAATAGTTGGTGATATTGGAATTGGCCACGGTGCTGTTGGGGATCTGAATAAGCTTTTTATCGGGGGTATCCAGCTTGGTGTAGAAAAGACCCACTTCGCGCACAGTGCCCGATTCGCCGCCTGCATCCACATAATCTCCTATATGAAACGGATGGTTGGAGATTATCTGGATTCCGCCGAAAACGTTGGAAAGAAAGCCTTGAATAGCAAGCGAAAATGCAACGCCCACTACCGACAGAGCCGCCACAAGGGACGACACCGAAATTCCCAGGCTGCCGATCACAATTATCACGGCCATAAAGAGCAAGATCGCCTTTACGGCAAGGCGAAGAATTTTGTGAACGGTGGGATCCAGGCTGGACCTCTTTATTATCCTATCTAAAAGGAAAAGGATCAGCTTAACGGCTAAAAGGCAAACTATCGCCAAAAGCGCCACCGAGACAGCCTTTTGATAGGGGAAGTTTTTTAAGAATTCGTGCATAAGAGATCTCCTTAAGCTTTTTTCCTGCTCATTGTAGCATACCCCGATATAAAAGTAAAGTTGCTAATTAGGCAGTGTGTTCAAGGCTTATCTGCAAAGTTTGTGCAGTTGTTATAAACTTCCGAAATTTGGCTCCGAAATTATGTGATATTATACTGCGGAATGGTTGACTTTTTGGTTGTGTAAAGGTATAATTCTTTGTAATAGGCTTATTACGGGATAGTATATTTATGCGATGCCGAAAACAGCCGATTTTACACTCGGAGCAAGGGAGTGAAACGTTTAGGAATATGAAGATATTGATGTGCAGCTATTTTAAGTTTCCCAATGGGTGTGCGGGCGCCGTGCGCCACGAAAAATTTGCCCAGATGCTTATGGAAATGGGTCACGATGTGTTTGTTGTAGGGTTGGGAGAAGCCAACGGCTTTAAGCGCGCCACTCATAAATCCATTCCGTTCACGTCTCTTCGATATGGCGTTTCAATGCCCGATAAGATAAAATCCCGTCTGCTATATTGGCACAACCTGAAAAAGATCCTGAAGGAATATCAGCCGCAGGCCATTCTTATGGATGATATGCATCCGAGTGCCACAAAAAAGCTTAAAAGATATGCCAAGCGGCACAGCGTGCTGCTTATCCACGATAGTGTGGAGTGGTATTCCAAGGAGCAGTTTAAGGGCGGCTCGTTGGCCACGGCCTATATTCAAAAGAACAGAATCAACAAAAGAATAATCGATAGATCCTGCCGTGTGATCGCAATAAGCAGTTTTTTGCAGAATCATTTCTCAAACAGGGGAATCACCTGTGTGAATATCCCTATCGTGACATCGGATGAAGATCTTGTGCAGGAGAAATTACTTCAGCCAAAGCTTAAATTTCTTTATGCAGGCCAGCCGGGCATTAAGGATTATCTCCACGTGATGCTTAATGCTATGGCGCTGCTTAGTGCTGAAGACCGCGAGAAGTTTGAATTCCATATCCTGGGCTGCACCAAAGAGCAGCTTG